>JAEZHT010000089.1 GCA_023436805.1 Bacillota bacterium | reverse complement strand
TTCAATTTTACCGGACTTCAAAGCGATACAGTCATCACCCACGGAAAAGTCGACGCCAATGATTCTGACGTCTTTACAAGACTCTGGGTCACACCCGTCGGTATTGGGTGAATCTTTCGGTGATTCGATCTTCAAATCGATAAAATCAATGTGTTCTGAGAAGTAAGGGTGTAAATTCCAAGATGGCGTATTTTTTACGGTCACCCCTTGGAGTGCAACATGTTTTGAATGGACTAAAAATAGCCCATTGGGACGCCATGCACCGCGCATGACTTTGTGTTTGACCCACCAGTCACCATTTTGTGCATTGCCATCAAACACACCTTGACCAATGATTTTGACGTCTTCCACGTTCAAACCTGTGATCATCGAAGCGTATTGTGGGGCAGCGACACCTTCCCAAGAAGCCAGTTCAAAGTATGAACCGTCTGGTTTGGTAAAACGTGCAGGTAAAATTGGGTATTGTTCTCGATCGGTGATATACAACAAGGTTGCGCCTTGTGCCAACTCAATCGTTAAATGACTTTTTAAGAAAATCGGACCCACGATGTAGGTACCTTTCGGGATATACACCCGAGCGTGGGCTGGTGCGGATATAATGGCGGTTTGAATCGGCATGGTATCGTTAGCAATCCCGTCGCCTTTGGCACCAAAATCCAATACATTCATCGATAAGGATTCTGAATCTGTTTTAAATGAAGCTTCAATATGGCCAATACGAACGCGATAGATTTGGTTTGGAATCAAGTCAAAAATAGAAAACACATTGGTTTTTACGTGTTGTAAAACCAACGTGTCATTCAAAAACACGTCATACGCGCTCGCGCTATAATAAATATCTTGATTGTCCAACTCAAATGTAAAACTTCTTGAGGATTTAAAAATGAGTTTAAACATGGGCATACTCCTATTTTTTTATTTTGTTTAGGATCAGATTTTTCGCTGTAATCCAAAGATAATCCATCAGTAGGTAGACCAACCCAAATGTGATTGGGTCAATCCCACGGTTTTCAAAACCAAACATCAACATCCCAATCGAAGGGATGCCAATGAGCATCATCAATTCGACAAAATATACACAGGTGATCACCATGACGATGACAAAACCTAGCGAAGCAAGGATGCTTAGAATCGAACTGCGTTTGATGTAAAACGGTAAATATTTAAGTGTCGGCGTTTTATCGTTATTCATCCAGACGATGACTTTATTCGAAATGAATTCCACCGCCAAAGTGAGGATGAGTACCAACAATACAAATCGGTCTAACACATCGTAAGTTTCAATCGAAAGCGCTGTAAACGTGACGAAGAATGCTGCCCCTGAAAACCAAAACTTCATGAATCCAATTTTGACACCAGGTTTTACGTTGGCTAGTTTATCAATCCCATAGGGGTTGAACCCATCGTGGTCTGGCTTATTCTTCAATTTTGACATATTTCCAGTCCACATAAGCCCACGCAAATAGCGTAGCAATCACATAAAATACAAACCCTGCAGCCATGATGCCCATCGACATGATGCTATAGTTTTTTAATGTATAGTCCGCACGGGTGGCCGCTTCGACCAAAAATGCATTGGAATACAAATAAACAAACAAGCCTTGAATCAAATTCAATACGGTGAATAAAATCAAGGATACCGGTGAACGTTTTCTTGAAAATGACATCGAATTGAAGATTTGAATCATCGCGATGATGTACATAGCGAATAGATAGAAACCTACTTCTTTGGATGTGAGTTCATTAATCGCAGAGATGTGTGAACGGAAGACAAACCCATTGGTTCTAAAATCGAGGAATAATGTATAAATCAGTGAACCAATCACGGTGAAAATCACAGGGATCTTATATTTATTGTAACTGTACCAACGTTTAGCGAATTGTTGGAACGTTTCTCTTGGTTTTACACTATTCATAAATACTGATCTCCGTTTCTTTGTCAAAGAAATATAGATGAGATTGATCAAATGAAACAACCACCTCATCACCGACTTGATATACATGACGGGCATTGATTTTTAGGATGACATTTTTTCCACCGAAACGGACATGCACCAACGCTTCTGCACCCAATAATTCGTACAATTGAACGGTGGTACTGAAACCTTCGGTATCTTTTGCATCACATTGTTTGCAAATACGGAAATGTTCTGGTCTTAAACCAACAATGATTTCTTTACCAAAATACCCTTTAGTTTTCAAAGTTGAGAATGGTTTGGATTGATTGATGTGCATTTTAACACCATCGATTTCTAGCAACCCTTCAACATCGATATCGCCTCTAAAAATGTTCATTGGCGGTGTTCCAATGAAGTTCGCGACGAATAGGTTATGTGGTCTGTTGTATACTTCAACCGGTGTACCGATTTGTTGTACATAACCATCTTTCATGACAACCATGCGGTCAGCAAGCGTTAAAGCTTCGATCTGGTCATGGGTAACATAGACCATGGTTGTGCCTAAACGGTGGTGTAATTCTTTCAATTCTTTACGCATGATCCCTCTGAGTTTCGCATCCAAATTGGATAGCGGTTCATCGAGTAAGAATACTTTCGGGTCACGGACAATCGCACGGCCTAGGGCGACGCGTTGCCGTTGACCACCCGAGAGTTCACGTGGTTTACGGTTCAAATATGGTTTTAAACCTAAAATATCGGCAGCCCACATGACACGTTCATGGATATGGTCAGAATTGACTTTTCGAAGCGTCAATGAGAATGCCATGTTATGATACACCGTCATGTGTGCATACAGTGCATAGTTTTGGAATACCATCGCGATATCGCGGTCTTTAGGTGCCAAATTATTAACATTCGTGCCATCGATTAAAAGATTGCCTGTAGAGATTTCTTCTAAGCCAGCAATCATCCGCAAGGTGGTGGATTTACCACACCCCGAAGGTCCAACCAAAACGATGAATTCACCATGTTGGATATCGATATTGAAGTCAAATACCGCTTGAACCCCATTTAAGTAGATTTTATTGACATGTTGTAGTGACATCGTTGACATATTATTCACCTAATTCCTTTAAATGTGCCATCAATGCACGATGTTTTTTAATGGTAATATAGGACGCAATCGCGAGTAAAATGATTGAACCAATGATCGCATCAATAATGAGAAAGTATAAACCCCAGGAAATTTGTCCTAAACGGAACAATTTTAGTGGTTCATAAAATATTCTGAGTAAGTGTAAAAATGAAATAACCAATAAGCCATAGCCCCATTTAATGCTATAAGCTTTGACTTTTTCAGCTGCTAAGAATGTAAATAGCATCAATGTAATGTTGATGAGAATTTCAACCGCTGTGGTGAACGAAGGCACGACAGTACGTGGTGTGATGGTCGCGAACAAGGAAACGATTTGATTCACAATAGCCAACAATACCAACCAATAAGCGAGTTTGTTTTGTTGGTAACGCATCTTATCGACACGGATATTTTTAATGGTTGCCATAAGATGTCACCGCCTTTTGAATGAGTAGCGCACGTTCTTTTTGAGCACGTACTTTATATACTAAGAATACCACGACTGCGATTGCGACAACAATCATCAAAATTGAGTATAAGTTACCAAATTCGAAGACGAAATAACTCTTAACCGAACGTCTGATTTGATACAAATGTTCTGGTACTTCTAGTGGACTGATGTTACGATACATCGGTTCTAGGACACTGTTATAATATAACGTTAATACTGCTGAAATGAGCAATGTGATGGATGAAAGTATGCTTAAAACAATATTACTTAGATAGAATGTTTTACGTGTAAATGACCCCGTAAATACGAGTAATAATAATAGAATCACACCAATAAAACCGACTTGTGATAAGACACGATTGGCGGTTTGCGAGGCGAGATAGAATTGTGAGGCACGGGTTTCTGAGACGATGTACGCCCAGTTGGTACTATAACCTAAGGTGTATACATAAAATCCTGCTGCGATGAGGATCAACAACGTATAAACGATGGGTTGAATGTGCTTGCCGATTGTTTTAAGAATATTTTGCATAAAATCACTTCTACTTTCATGTAAGTTTAGATAAGTTGGACCCTAGAAGGGCGAGATGCCCTTCTAGTTCCAATCGTTAAAATTATTTGTTAACCCTTGCGTAAGCTGCTTCTAGCGCTGCTTTGTAGATCACTTGGTAAGTGTTGATGCCATCTTTAGTGACATAAGTATCGAAATATACTTGTGCAGTGACGGTATTACCATTACCAGAGAAGCCATAACGTACGAGTTTAGCCAATTGTGCGTCTGCCCAAATGTCATCGTAAGTTAAAGTTTGCATATCTGCGAGTTCATCTGCAGTCAATGCGAATAGGGATGGTGCCAATCTGTACCATGGGTTTTCGGATTGATAAACACCCGCTAATCTGAATGTGCCAGCTAGAACTGCAGTATTGATTCTTTGAATACCTGCAATACCTTGGTCAGATAAGGTTTGGAATTCAAGACCTAAGCCACGGATGTGACCAATTGGCATGGTTGCGCCAACATAACGTCTTAAGTAGTTAATCATATTACCAGATGCCAATGTTTGCATTTCAGAAAGTGCTGCTGCTGAAATCGCAGGAATCATTTCACCATTATATGAAATTTGTCCATCGATGAAGCCTTGAGGACCATATAAGTGGATGTTACCAATGGAATCATTGGATGAATAATCATACATACCATCGACTAAAGTCAAGACTCTTGCCAATTTCGCAGTATCATTCGCGACGTGTGCTGGGATACCCCATGCTTCGTTCTTAAGCGATCTAACGCCTTCAGAGAAGTGGAAATATTCACCTGTGCCTAACCAGTCATTGACTGGAGGTAGAATGGCTTCAAAACGGAATGAAGGGTCTAATGCCTTACCAGCATTGATGTATCCATTTGGTGTTGAAGATGCATTGTAATCATAAGTGATGAAACCATATGAACCTTGCAACAATTGTGCTCTGTGGTCAGTGTTTGAACCAGAGTCGAATGTTTGAATGATCAATTGGTCAGCAAACATGTTGGTTAATTGAGTAACACCATCGATGGTCTTTTGTTCTGCTCTCGCGTCAACAATACCACCTTGTTCATTGAAGTATGCCCAGTCATATCTGGAGAACATACCACGTAGACCAAACATTTCAAGACCGCGGAATAAGTTACGAATACGAGACGCTTGAGATGTTCTTGGGAACATGACTTCAACCGCTGTCTTCGGTGTAGTTAATTCTCTGGTTAAGAATTGTGGGTTTGCTTTAACGACATACATCAATGCGATTAATTCATCGACATCGTATGCAGCGTCTGTACCGACGAATACGTCAGAAAGTTTCGCATAACCTTGGCTACCATAAGTTGCTTGCATATAAGATCTGAATGCGTTTGCCATCGATGCACCAGTCTTGTTAGGTAAGTTTTGTAGGGTAGTTAAGATGTTTGCAGTGTGTGCTTTGGTTACATTACGGGTTGTGCCATCCGGATTAGCAACTTTAACAACAACGTTTAAGTTTTCAGGGGTAGTTCTTGTCACTGTGAATGAGCCCGTATAAGGGGTTGTATCAAATGCTGGTGATGCAACATCAAGGATGTCTTCAACCCAGTCAATACGAACTAAGAACATTTGTTCGATTTCACCGAAACCATCGAAATAAGGGGTATAGTAAATACCACCGTCGGCTGCGGTCATGGAAGCTCTAACTGAAGGGTTATCGGTTAAGAATTGGTTCAAGTTAGGCATCGAGTTTAAATACTTGGATAAATCAACGAAGTTACTACCAGAAACACCATATTGTGTGAGTTGTGCACCTGTAGCATTGATTAAATCGACAGTTGAGAAACTGTTGGCTAATAATTCGTTGAATTGGTTTGTGGTGTTGCTGTTGACTTTGGAATCTTGGAAAGTAATGTTTAATTTTTGTCCAAGGGCTTCCCAAACAGGCATCAACATACCAGATGTATATGTTTTACCATTTAAGGAAACATATGGGTTGGTTTCTTGATAAGAAATACCTCTACCTTCGTAGTTGATTGCAACTTTTAAGGTAATTGCTTTAGATGGGTCATCTTCAACCAATGTACCAGACACGTTCACTTGGAATTGTGCGGTTTGTGATTGATAAGTTACTGTGATGACTTTTAGACCAGCAGATAGTGAATCAAAACCTGCAACAGTCAATTCTGCGTGTGGCACAGCCACTTTAGAACCATCAGAGTATAACGCTTCAACGACTAAACCGTTTAAGCTCAATACACCATTTAGACCGTAAGTGGTCTTTGAAGGTAATGTCTTCACTTGAATAGCAAGTAAAGTGACTGGGGCATCTGGGTCATTGACAACAACCACAAATGAGGTTGTTAATGTACCCACAGTTACAGTGATGGTCTTTAGACCAGGTGTAGCTGATGAGAATCCAGATACTTGGTATTGGTTCGCACCAGTACCTTGAGTTAGAATCACGCTGGAAGCATCATTATAGATACCTTCAACTTGAAGTCCTGTTAAGTCAAGCGCTGCGTCGTTGACTTCATAAGCTGTTTTAGTAGGTGCGACTTTAACGTTGATTGCGACCAACACTTTTTCCGGTTCTGGTTCATTACCGCCACCGATACAGCCTGCTAAAACGAATAGTGATAATACCGTTAGGATTATCCCAAACATTTTTTTCATACTTTTTCTTCCTCCTCTTTCTTTATTCTTTAACCCCACCAACATTGACTCCCCGTGCGAAATACTTTTGAAGATACGGGTAGACAATGATGATTGGGATAATAGACATGACAATCATCGCATACATGTACGAATACGGTGAATATGGGGTATTCGTGATCGATGCGTTTTCATCCATCAAGTATTCACTTAAATACTTACGAAGATGGACTTGAAGCGGATGTTCGACGTTCCAGTTGACCAAGACTAAGTTCCAGAAATACCCATTCCAACGCGATAACGCATAGAACAGTGTGACGGTAGCCAAGGCACTTTTAGACATCGGCAAGTATACATTGGTGAGGACTTGGAACTCGTTCGCACCATCGACGATGGCTGCTTCTTCGATTTCTTTGGAAACCCCACTGAAATAGTTTCTAAGTAAAATAACATTGAATGCTTGAACTCCAAAACCGTAGATGATCCCCCAACGGAAATCTACCCCAAACATCTTATAGTTTAAGAAGGTTGGAATCATCCCTGCAGAAAACCACATGGTGAATACGATTAAGAAGTTGATTTGTCTTCTAAATACCAAACGGGATTTAGACAGTGCATACGCAGCTGCAATCGACATCACCATCGAGAAGATGGTTCCGAAGAAGGTATAGAACAGTGTATTGGTATACGCGATCCAAAACCCTTTATCGGAAATGACGGCGATCAACGCGTCTAGTTGAAAATCCACAGGCCAGAATATGACTCGACCTTGTTCAAAAGCTAATTTGCCCGATACCGATGCAGAAATCGTATAGATGAATGGGTATAAGG
>JAEZHT010000040.1 GCA_023436805.1 Bacillota bacterium | reverse complement strand
CCAACAATACCGTATCGTTGCCATTACCGACAGTAGCGTCAATCACGATATCGGTTTTGTGTACATGTGACTTTAAGTATTCATGAACAAATCTTTGAATATGGTCATCTTTCATATAAATCTCCCTGCCAAGCATTCAATGCGCGCATACGCTTATCGATTTCATTTTGGACAACGAACTTTTTGATGGTCCATTTGGGTTCAATCAATAGTTTTAATGGGGCATCCCCCGTGACCCGATGCACAATCATAGATGGTTTGAGTAGTCTGAGTTGATCTACAGTGATGTCGACATATTCTTCTAATGATAATATTGGAAATGGGTTCTTTTTATAATCAAAACCCATTTTGGTTTTTTCCATGACATGAAGCATATGGATTTTAATACCTTGAATGTCGAGTTGGTTGATGTGTTTGACAGTTTCAAGCATCATCTCTTTGGTTTCATAAGGTAGGCCATTGATGATGTGAACCACCACTTCAATGTTTCTTTTTCGCAACTCGACCACGGCGTCATCAAAACACTTTAAGTCATGTGCCCGATTGATGAGATTTGAGGTGGTTTCATGGATGGTTTGAAGCCCAAGTTCGACTTGTAAAGGCATCTTTTGATTGAGTTCACCCAAATAGTCGAGTACCGATAAGGGTAGTGAATCTGGTCGGGTAGCGATACTGATCATGACAATATTGGGGTCTAAAGTAATCGCTTCTTCATATAAGGATTTGAGTTTATCTAACGGTCCATGGGTGTTTGTGTTTGCTTGGAAATATACGACATAATTGGCTTTATCTGGCCATTTTAGATGCATCATTTCTTTGATATTATCAAACTGTTTTTTGAGTGGATCGTATTTGGACCCAGCAAAATCACCTGAACCCAATGGAGTACAAAACGTACATCCACCACGAGCAACGGTACCGTCAATGTTCGGACAAGTGAAGTGACCGTTTAAGGCAATCTTAAAAACTTTATTTGGATACAGTTGTCTGTAATAATTGTTGAGTGTGTTATAATGTTTTTCGTCGTTCATTAAATTCATTTCATCACCAAATGTATTTTATCACAGGTCGCTTATTATGTTATAATAAAAAGAAGAGGTTCTGCCATGTTAAAACGCATCAATATATCGGTATTTCAACCGAGTAAAATTGCATTTTTTCTAAAAGATAAAATGGGTTATGTATTCATATACATGGCTCTTTTGGCTTTATTAGCAACGTTACCAATGGCAATTCGATTGTTTGTGGTATCACCAATTACTACGGACGTGAAACAAGAAATTACTGGGACATTTATCCAACAGGCTATACCCTGTGAAATAGTTAGTGGCACACTCTCTTGTCAAAACCCAAAACCGATGACCATTGGTGGCATTGAAATCCAATTCATGACCACCCCTGAACCACTCAAGGTACAGTTCATTTTTGAAGCAAAGCAAGTCACATTGTATTCGGCAGGCGTAGTGGTGGATGCCATCACTTACACCGAACTTGGATTTGAAAACATCGATTTGTCCTTACAAACACAACCAGATGTGGATATTTTTAAAGTAGGCTTGGTTCGATTCGGGGACAAATTTCAATCCTTGTATGCGAGCACATTGTCTACTTATATATTTATTGCCAATTTTATCTTATACATGTTACTTGCAGGCATCATGGCATTTTCTTATGGGTTTAGAATGGAAAAACTGAGCTACAGATATCGTTTCATTATGGCAACTTATTCAACCACCAGCTATTTTATTTTGGCTTTGGTTGCAGAATTATATGGACTTGGATTCATCTTATTTCTTGGTATGATCCTCCCATTCATCACGATGACCATCGCATTCAACGGCTTACTTCGAATGTCGAAAGTGGTCGTCCGTAAAAAAGACGAAGAGTAGGATATTATATGAACAAATTCGAATTATTTTTAAAACAATCGGGGTTCAAAGACCCCCAATTGTTGGCCGCACAATTGAATCATGTCGCCGTGAACCCCAAAGAGAAAAAATGGACTTTTTTCATCTCGTTTCCTGAAACACCTGAAGCGAAATCGTTGGGACATTTTGCGTCCCAATTGGTGCTTTATTTCACCATCCCCAATCAAGTTCACAAAGTGGACTATTTGCTTTCATATCAAAACCCAACGTGGCAAAAAGACCCTGTGGCTTATTTCCATTGGGTATTACAAACGCTCTCTGAAGAACGCGCTTCTTTAAACGTATTTAAGAACTTTGAAGTCATCTTTACCGATGGCTTTGTCGTGTTTGTCGATGAACACAGTGAGCATTTGAACAAGTACTTACCATTTTTTGAAGAAGCATTTAGGAAGTATGGATTGGATGCGAAAATCAGGCTTGAAGTAACTAAAGCCATCCCGAATGTCATCGAAGAAATCAAAAAAGATGAACAACAAGCCATCGAAAAACTAAAAGACATGCAACCTAAAGAAAAAGTTGAACCTAAGAAAGCTTTAAAAAATTTTAAAAAAGTGTACAAAGCTGAAAAGATCAGTCCCATATCTGACATTCCTAAAGATAATTATGAATTGGATAAATTCCAGAATACCCAGGGTGTGCCAGCTTTTTCAGTTGAAGGTGCTGTATTAAAAACCGAAATCAAACACTTGAAAAACATATCGTTATTACAAATGACGGTCGCGGATGCCGATGATGCCATCATTGTAAAACAATTTTTAAATAAACCCGAAGACATCACAGCTGCAGAAGCCTATAAAGAAAACGACATCGTACGTGTTTCAGGCCGTGCCTCTTTTGATACGTTTGCGAAAGATGTCATCATCATTGCGAATGTCATCGAATTCTTAGAAAAAACCAGTAAAAAAGAACGTAAAGACAGTGCTAAAGAAAAACGCATTGAATTCCATTTACATACCAAAATGTCCAATATGGACGGGATTACCGATGTGGTTGATTATGTCGACCAAGCCATCAAATGGGGTCATAAAGCGATTGCTTTTACCGACCATGATGGTTTATATGCGTACCCAGATATTGCGAAAGCAACCAAAGGTAAACCCATCAAACCCATTTATGGGGTTGAAGTCAACTATATCGACGAAACCGCCTTTAAGATGGCATTTGGCGATAAAGACATCGACCTCAAAACCGCTACATATGTGGTTTTCGACCTTGAAACCACAGGGCTATCATCTGAACGCGATAAAATCATTGAAATATCAGCTGTAAAAATTCAGAACCATCAAGTCACTGAACAGTTTTCCACTTTTGTAAATCCAGAACAAAAACTGTCTTATTTTACCACGAGCTTAACCACCATTACCGATCAAGATTTGGTCGGTGCACCAAAGATTGATGAAGCTTTACCGAAGTTCCTTGAATTCGCTAAAGGGGCTATTTTGGTTGCGCACAACGCATCTTTTGATATTGGTCATATATATGCCAACATGGCGAGATTGTCGATTGATGACATCGAATTTCCAGTCATTGACACACTCAATATTGCCAGATATTATTATCGCGATGAACTCAAACGTTACAACTTAAAAGCTGTCGCAAAACTCTTTAAAGTGAAATTAGAAACACACCACAGGGCTGTCGATGACGCTTTAGCAACCGCGAACATTTTCATTTTAATGCTTGCTGACTTATATAAAAAAGGCATCTTTAAACATTCAGATATCAACCGTGCGATTGAACTTAATAATGCGTGGCAATGTGGGTTTACGACCCATATGAATTTGTTGGTTCAAAACCAAGTGGGTTACAAGAATTTATTTAAAATCATTTCTGATACATTGACTGACCATTTCTTTGAAGGCCCGCGCTTGTTAAAATCGGTACTCCAAAAACACCGTGAAGGGATTTTGGTTGGGTCTGGTTGTAGCCATGCCGAAGTATTTGAAATGGCACTAAACCGCAGTGAAGATGACCTCAGAAGGGTCATTGGATTTTACGATTATATCGAAGTTCAACCACCGATATCCTATAGACATTTGAAAGAAGATTTGGGTATCGAAGCAGACTTCATCATCCAATCGATCATCAAAAAAATCATCCGTGTAGCCAAAGAAATGAATAAGTTGGTCATCGCGACTGGTGACGTTCATTATCTTAACGAATCGGATGCCATCTACCGTGACATCTACATCCGCACGAAACTTGTGGGTGGCGGTACGCATGATTTGGCAAGGTATGAAACCGCACCACTTCAATACTTCATGACCACCGATGAAATGCTCGAAGCATTCAAATTCATTGGGTCAGAATTGGCGTATGAAATCGTCGTTACGAATACCAACAAGTTAAATAATAAAATCGATGCGATCCAAGCCTTTCCTAAGAGTTTGTATTCCTTAAGAGATGACGCTTTCAAAGAAAAGTTAGGCATCGACTCCATCAAAGAAGAAATTTATCGATTGGTCTATCAAAAAGCCCACCAACTCTATGGTGAACGCATCCACCCAATGGTTGAAAAACGCATTGAACGTGAACTCAAAAACATCATTGAGAATGAGTTTGGACCAATTTACTACATCTCTTATTTACTCACCAAAAACAGCAACGATGCGGGTTATCTGGTGGGATCACGTGGGTCTGTCGGGTCATCATTAGTCGCTACCTTGATGGGCATCACAGAAGTCAATCCATTAAAACCCCATTACCGTTGTCCAAATGGCGATTTTACTGTGTTTAAAATGAGCGAAGAAGATATCGCTCAATTTGGATTGACCGACTTAGAAAAATCGTTCCAAAAACATTTTGATAATGTGGCATCTGGATACGATTTATCCAATCAAGTGTGCCCACACTGTGGTCAAACCTTGCATAAAGATGGTCACGATATCCCATTTGAAACATTCTTAGGTTTCAATGGCGATAAAGTCCCAGATATAGACTTAAACTTCTCCGGTGAATACCAATCCAAAGCCCACGATTACGTCAGAGAGCTCTTAGGTGAATCTCATACCTTTAGGGCGGGTACGATTCAAACCGTGGCTGAACGTAATGCGTTTGGCTATGTCAAAGGCTTCCTAGAAGACAAACAAATCATTGGTATTCGAAACGCACAAGTCGAAAGATTGGCTAAAAATATCGAAGGGGTTAAACGCTCCTCTGGACAACACCCAGGTGGGATTGTGGTCGTACCATCCGAAAAAGAAATTTTCGATGTGACCCCAATTCAATACCCAGCCGATGACATCGAAGCGGGCTGGAAAACCACCCATTTCGATTATCACTCATTTGAAGACAATCTATTAAAACTAGATATCCTTGGTCACGATGACCCAACCATGATTCGTTTCTTGATGGATTATGTCAAGGCACATCCGAATGATTTTCCTTTCAGTGAAGCCGCTGACATACCTGTCGATGACCCGAAAGTGTATGAACTATTTTGTAATACCACATGCATCGGATTAGACCCGAAAGATATCAACAGTGAAGTCGCTTCCTTTGGTATTCCTGAACTGGGCACAAACTTCGTGAGACAAATGCTTACCGATACCAAACCGAACAACTTTGCTGGTATGGTTAAAATATCCGGTCTATCCCATGGCACCGACGTCTGGCTTAAAAATGCCCAAGACTTGATCCTCAACAAAAAAGCAGAATTCCAAGGCATCACTTTTGATCAAATCATCGGTTGTCGTGACGATATCATGGTAGATTTGATCAACTTTGGTATGGACCCACTCAAATCCTTTGAAATCATGGAGTTTGTCCGTAAAGGCAAACCGTCGAAAGACAAAGAAAAGTGGAAAACATACGAAGAATTGATGGCTCGCAATGGTGTACCAAAATGGTATATTTGGAGCTGTTCTCAAATCAAATACATGTTCCCGAAAGCCCACGCCACCGCGTATGTTTTGATGGCGATGCGCATCGCTTGGTTTAAAGTATATAAACCGATTTTATTCTACAGTGCGTATTTTTCTAAACGTGCAGACCAATTTGACTATGAAACCATGGTGCTGGGGTCAAACGCGATTCGAAATCGCATCAAAGAAATCGAAGGATTATTCAATACCACTGCCAAAGATGAATCGGTACTGACTGTATTACAAATTGCTTTAGAAATGACCTTGCGAGGGATGAAATTCCTCAAAGTTGACATCTTCCAATCCGAAGCGGTTGAATTTAAAATTGAAGGCAATCACTTGAGGATGCCGTTTGTTTCTGTCGATGGTTTAGGTACCCAAGTAG
>JAEZHT010000049.1 GCA_023436805.1 Bacillota bacterium | reverse complement strand
GTATAGAGCTCGCCATCTAAAGCACGGTATTTGATTTCTACAGCGGTCAATTTGATGGTGATACCACGTTCTCTTTCGAGATCCATACCATCGAGAATTTGTTCTTTCATCTCACGTTGGGTGAGGGTTTGAGTTTGTTCCAATATTCTGTCCGCTAAGGTAGATTTACCATGGTCTATATGCGCGATAATCGAAAAATTTCGGATTCGTTTTTGTCTTTCTAATATGTCATGTTTATTCAAGGGTTGCACATCACTTTCTAACGTTAAAATTTTATCATTTTAGGGCTTCATTAGCAAGATATTTCAATCTGCTCATGCTTAAATAGAAATAAAACGTTTTCACGAAAGTCAATTTCAAATAGGATTGCAATTTACTTGACAAAAAGATATAATGGTATCGTAATAAATCAATTCATAGGAGGAATTTAATAATGAAAAAGATTTTGGTATTACTACTTGTCGTAGTAGCCGCTTTTGGCTTGTCTGCTTGCCAAGAAAAAGAATTCAAAGTTGACGGCGAATTCTTAGCTTACAGCCTAGAAGTTAGCTCCAACAAACCACAAGTAACTTTCGTAACTGTTACCATCGAAAAAGGTAAAATTGTAGGTTACAACATTGACGTTCGTCAAGGTACAAGAACTCAAAACGCTGAAACACAAGCTTACACATGGGCATGGAACGCTAAGACTAAAAAAGAACTTGGTGATGACTATGGTATGGCTAAAGTTGAAGGCCAATTAGAATGGTACGAACAAGCCGCTTTAATTGAAGCTTATTTATTGAAGAATGGTGTTGACTCATTGGATTCTACCCCAATCGGCGAAGCTTTCGCAGTTGACGGTATGGCTGGTGTTACCATCAAGAATGCTTACACTGAAGTTGCAAAAGCTGCAGTTGCTAACGCAAAAGCTGGTATCTTCACTTCAATCTATTGTTCAAGTACAGATTTCTATTTCGCAACCATGAAAGTGGATGCTAAAGGTAAAGTTTCTGATTTAGTAATCGACGTTAGACAATCCACAAGAACTCAAGCTACAGGTACTTTCGTATGGAATGCACAAACTAAACAAGAATTAGGTGCAGCTTATGGTATGAAAGGTGTCGGCGCTAAGATGGTTTTCGCTAATGGTGCTTGGACAGCTTCTGCTACAGAAAAAACTACACTTGAATGGAATGAACAAATTCAATTAATCTTAGACTACGTTGAAGCCAATGGTTGGGACGGTTCTGTTGATCCAATCGCTGACCGCGCTGGTGCTAAGGCTGGCGTTATGGTTGACTCCCTTGCAGGTGTTACAGTCAGAACTGCTGGTTACTACCACTTATTAGACGATATTTTCGCATACGCTGGTAAATAATTAATAAAAAATGAGATGCAATCCACTGGGTTGCATCTTTTCTTTTATATGTTTTGATCAAATAAAAAAAACAGCTGAGGTTGCTGTTTTTTATTTTTGTCAATTTGCATAAGCCATGTTCTGTGCTCTTTCGAGTGTAATCATTTATCTCTATGATAAGCCCAAAGCTACATTCATTTATGTGCTTCGAGTGCCCCTACCAAAATTTGGGTTACTAGCTTGTGGGGTTTACCGCGTTTCATTCCATCGTTTCCAATGGACTCGTTTCTGTGGCACATTACAGTATTTGCATGGTTGCCTTTAGCAAATTTAACCGCCATTACACCAAAGTGTATCCTAAGTTATTGTTTCCTTAGGCACAATCACTACAGTCGTCTCAGACTGTGCTAGCATGGACTTTCCTAACCGGTTAACCGGCTCGATTACCTTCAATTGACGAACTATATTCTATAGTATATCCATAAAAATGTCAAGGCCTAATGAAGACATACGTGATGCCATCATTACCTTTTCGATAATCCGAATCATTCATGATCAATGGTTTATATTTTTGAATCAAATCGGCATAACCCATAAATGAGACTAAAGCTTCCCCTGGGATAAAATCACGAATTTGATGATTATCTTTTAAATTTTCTAGTTCTTCATGGACCATGTGTTTGATTTTGCCGCCCACACCAGAAGAGCCATAACCATGGATGATTTTAATCACTTTTTCAGATTTATGCCTTTTGATGCCATTAAGCAATAAGGTTTTAGCCACCTCGACGGTAGGCATACTGGATTTAACATCGACTGTGTTCATGGGATCTCCTAACAAAAAAGATGCCGAAGCATCTTCTTTAAATTATTGTTCTAAAGCGTCTTTTCTCGAAAGGTCAATACGGCCTTTGTCATCGATGCCGATGCATTTAACGAGGATGACATCACCCACAGAAACGACGGATTCTACTTTTTCTACGCGTTCTTTCGCCAATTTAGAAATGTGGACTAAACCTTCAGTACCTTTCCATAATTCAACGAAACAACCGAATTTTTCAATTCTTACGACGGTACCTTCATAAATCTTTCCGATTTCAGCTTGTTTAGTTAAGTTTTCAATCATCGCTTTCGCTTTCTTAATCCATACCATATCCGAGTGCATCAAGAATACACGACCATCTTGTTCGATGTCAATCTTGACTTGGTTACAATCTTCAATGATTTGGCTGATGATCTTACCACCTGAACCAATGACATCACGAATCTTATCAGGGTTGATCTTCATCATGACTACTTTTGGTGCGTAAGGTGATAACTCTTCTCTAACGGCTGGGATGGTTTGTAACATGTGGTTAAGAATTTCTAAGCGACCTTCTTTGGCTTGTGCTAAAGCTTCTCTTAAAATTTCTTCAGTCAATCCATCAATCTTGATGTCCATTTGAAGTGCAGTAATACCATCTTTAGTACCAGCGACTTTAAAGTCCATATCGCCAAAGTGGTCTTCTAACCCTTGGATATCGGATAAAATGGAATATGCTTCACCTTTTTTGATCAAGCCCATCGCAATACCAGCAACTGGTGCTTTTAGAGGAACACCTGCAGCCATTAAGCTCATGGTGCCTGCACAAATCGAAGCTTGTGAGGTGGAACCGTTGGATTCTAAGATTTCAGAAACCACACGGATGGTATATGGGAATTCTTCTTCACTAGGTAAGACTTGAAGGATGGCTCTTTCACCGAGTGCACCGTGACCAATTTCACGACGACCTGGGGAACCATAACGGCCTGTTTCACCAACGGAGTATTGAGGGAAGTTATAATGTAACATAAAACGTTTAGAATCTTCTGGGGATAGACCATCGATGATTTGGTTTTCACCTAAAGAGCCTAAGGTTGTGATTGATAATGCTTGTGTTTGACCGCGTGTGAACAAGGCAGAACCATGGACACGTGGTAATAAGTCAACACGGCTGGATAAAGGACGAATTTCATTCACTTTACGGCCATCTGGTCTGACTTTGTCTTCGGTAATCAGACGTCTTACTTCATCGATTTCGATGTTTTCTAACGTCATTTTTACAGATTTCATGTATAAGTCTTTGGCTTCAGCGTCAAATACTTTCACGCCTTCGACTTCTTTAAAGAATGCTTTCGCACCAAATTTTTCAACGGTTTCTTCCACGATTAAGTCAATGGCATGTTGTCTTTCGTGTTTACCTTTTACTGATACTGCTTTGATCAAACGGGCTTCAGCGAATGCTTTAACCGCTTGTTCGATATCTTTATCCACAACAAACATATCGAATGGGGCTTTTTCTAGGCCCAATTCTTTTTGAATTTGTTCTTGGAATTCGACGATTTTTTTGATTTCTGCATGACCGAACATGAGGGCTGCCAACATATCTTCTTCGGATACTTGTTTCGCACCTGCTTCAACCATGTTGATGGCTTCTTTGGTACCAGCAACGGTTAAGTCGATGTCGCTTTGTTCCATTTCAGCGACGGTCGGGTTGATGATCAGTTTACCGTTAACACGGCCAACAATGACACCAGCCACACCCATCTTGAATGGGATATTGGATAACATCAATGTAAGTGATGAACCAATGAGTGCAGTCATTTCAGGGGTAGCGTCATGGTCAGATGACATGACGGTATTGATGATTTGAACTTCATTTCGATAACCATCAGGGAATAATGGACGGATTGGTCTGTCAATTAAACGAGAGGTTAAGGTTTCATGTTCGGAAGGACGACCTTCACGTCTTAAGAAACCACCAGGAATTTTACCAGCAGCGTATAGTTTTTCTTGGTACAACACTGTTAATGGGAAAAAATCTTGGGTGGATGCAGAATCTTTCGCAACTGCAACCGATAATACAGCCGAGTCTCCGTAATAGAGCATCGCTGCTGCGTTGGCTTGTTTCGCTAATTCGCCGATTTCGACTCTTAGCGTACGGCCACCAATAACCGTTTCATAAATGCGCTTTTCGCTCATAATATAAAAATCTCCTTCATTTTATATTTTCTTCTATTTTATATATGTATGCCTTAATCATTATACACCAAAATAAGGCCATTTACTAGTAAAAAAAAGATTGCTTGCGCAATCTTTTAGCCACGTAGATTGAGTTTTTCAATCAAAGCTGTGTAGGCTGCCAAATCAGACTTCTTTAGGTAAGCTAAGAATCTCTTACGTAAGCCAATCTTTTGGAATAACCCGCGTTTAGAATGGAAATCATGTGTATGAATCGCTAAGTGAGCGTTCAATTGGTTGATTTCTTCTGTTAGGACTGCGATTTGAACTTGTGCAGATCCTGTGTCTTTATCATTGATTTGGAAATCTTTGATAAGCGCTTGCTTCTTTTCTTTTGAAATTGCCATGTTTATATACCTTTCTCGTGAAACTAAAGACTAGGAGGCACCCATAATCCTTGTTTACGCCATAACCATTTTAACACAAATTGAACAAATTGCAAGACTTATATCTTAATAAATTGTTCAACGTTTAAGACGAACACGGTCGCACCGCCGACTTTAACTTCAACGGGTAAACTGGAGAACATGCCGAATTCGCTGATGATGGAATTTGGTACGAGTTTTGCTCTGGTTTTACTGTGTTCTTCGATGATTTCTAAGATTCTTGGTACTTTTTCATCATTGGTACCAATCAAAAAGGTTGTATTTCCTGTGAGTAGGAAACCACCGGTAGTTGCTAGTTTTGTTACAAAATAGTTTTCCTTAACTAAACCTTTGGAAACTTTATTTGAATCATCATTTGAGATAATCGCTAATACGAGTTTCATAATATACACCACCTTACGTTTATTTTATCATACGAGGAAATAGTTATCAATCATTTGGATGAAAGTCGTTTCACATCTTCAATATCTTTTTGTAATTGAACCATGAGGGCTTCTTTCGATTTAAACTGTTGTTCAGGTCTTAAATATAACCTAAAGAATATTTCCAATTTTTTACCGTAAATCATTTCATTGAAGTCCAATATATAGACCTCAACCCGTTTCTTTACACTGTAATTAATGGTCGGGTTGTATCCAATATTGAGAGCACCAGGGTACAAATGATTTTCATATAAAACATCGACATAATACACACCATTGGGCGGTAAAACATACGTTTGTAAATCTAGATTCGCAGTTGGCATCCCTAAGGTTCTACCGACTTTATCGCCATGGATGACGACACCTTCAATACTGTAAGGGCGACCGAGTAACAATTCAGCTCTGGCCAATTCACCAGAATACAATAAGTCTTTAATGTATGTTGTTGATATGCGGGTATCTTGATGAGTAACATTGTCCACCAAAATCACTTCAAAATGTTTTTTCAAATCCTCGACATGCCCAGAGGCATGTGAACCAAATCGGAAGTCAATGCCTAAGACCAAACGTTTCACATTGAGTGCCTTTAAGCGCTCAATGAAGGCTTCTTTTGAGGTGGATGCCATCTGCATATCAAAATTCGCGATGAACAAGTGATCCACACCCATCGATTCGATCAGATGGATTTTTTTATCCAAACTCATCAAAATAACGTGATCTTTCATCCCACGCAACACCTTCATGGGATGCGGTGAAAATGTCAAGACGGCACTTTCAGTATCTGGGTATTGTGTTTGTGTGATCAATGCTTGGTGACCTAAGTGTAAACCATCAAAATTACCGATAGTCATCGTTAATGGTTGGTCATTTTTAAAAGCATGGAAATCATTGATTTGTAAATCCATGGTCATTCTCCTAACTGAATCAGTGGTTTATAATTTTTACCGTCTTTTTTAAAAATCGCGATGGGTTTGTTGTCTTTTGAATAAGCCGTAAATGGACCTTCAATCATTGTTTGGCGTTCATCCAGTCTGACCCCATTGCGGATGAGTGGAATCAAATAGTCATCGATAACGACTTTATCTAAGGATTTAGCGTAATCCTCAAGTGTGAAATTTGGCATCGTAAATTCATCGATTTCAGTCAAGCGATATGCGGTGGCTAAAGAATATCGACCAGAGTGTGTGCGTCTTAGTGCGCTTAAATGGCTGGGAATATTCAATGAGACTCCAAAATCATGGGCTATCGAACGGATATAGGTTCCTTTAGATACTTTAATTTCAAATTTGAATGTTTGATTCAAATAAGCGGAGGTTCTTTCAAATTCATGGATGACCATCGGTCGTTCATCGATTTCTACCGATTTTTCAGCTCTGGCGTATTCATATAATTTTTTACCTTGAATTTTGATGGCTGAATAAATCGGGGGGAGCTGTGAATCGCGAGATAGAAACGATTTGATGGTTTCATCGATTTCGGTTTCACTCAATTCAAATGTATCGAGTGAATCGACGACTTTACCAGTTCGGTCGTAAGTATCTGTAGAAAAACCAAAGGTGATGGCACCTTCATATGTTTTTGTTTCTGAGATCATCAAGTCAGAGAGTTTGGTTGCTTTGCCGACCAATACGACTAACAGACCTGTCGCCATGGGGTCTAATGTACCCGCATGACCTACTTCTTTGGTATTGAGTTGATTGCGTAACTTGCGAATGACATCAAATGACGTCATACCCGCAGGTTTATCGATTAAGAAGATACCTTCCATGTTATCACCTCTTTCATTATACAATAAAAGGTGAGAATTATGCCCAAAAATGTCATTTTCCTGTATAATAAATACGAGGTGTTTTCATGATAATCCATCAAAAATCTTTTTCTGATTTAACCAATATCGAATTATACCAAATCTTGAAATTACGTAGTGAAGTGTTTGTGGTTGAACAAACAGCGATATATCAAGATTTGGATGACCTTGACTATCAATCCACACACTTCTTCATTAAAGAAAATGATGTGGTTGTTTCTTATGTCCGAACGATACCCTTAGGGGTAAAGTTTGATGATGCCGCCTCTTTAGGACGCGTGGTATCTTATCCAAGGGTTCGTAACCAAGGGTATTCAAAAGCATTGATTCAATCCGCAATCGATTATCTGTTATTGACAGAAAACAATATCAAAATTGAAGGACAAAGCTACTTGAGACGGTTTTATGAAAGTTTTGGATTTAAAGTCATATCAGACATTTATTTGGTGGATGGCATTGACCATTATGCCATGTTGTTAAAAAAAAGTGATCGAAACTAGTTCGACCACCTTTCAAGAGACACGACTGAGTCGTGTTTTTATTTATTATTTGCTTGAATCCATTTCCAAACAGCATCTTTCGGTGCGAAACCGCTTTGTCTGGATACTTCTACGCCATCTTTAAATAAAATCAAAGTAGGTACGCTGGTAATGCCATAAGTTTCTTTTGCAAGTACTCTAAATTGATCTATGTCAACTTTAACAAAAGGAATTTGTGGTTGTTCTTCAGATAATGCTTCCAATTGTGGCATCAACATCTTGCATGGTCCACACCAAGTTGCGAAAAAATCGACCAAGACAAGACCTTGTCTACCAATCACTTTTTCAAATTCACTGCCGTCATACGTAATAAGCATATAATACCCTCCAATTTCATCTTTACTTAAGTCAATTATAAAGTATGTAACCGTTTTTTTCAAGCCTAAAGCAACTTACTTTAAGGTAATGATGGTCACACCGTTTAGGCCTTCACCCTCACCACCGTAACGATAAGTGCTCACATAAGGTGAGGTCTTAATGACATCATATACAGCTTTTCGAACCGCACCAGTCCCGAAACCATGAATGATCCGAACGGTTCTCATGTGATTTAGCACAGCATTATCTAAGAATTTCTCTAGTTCATCTTTCACATCTTCAAACCGGTATCCTCTTAAATCGAGTTCCATTTTGACATCACTTGTCACTGGTTTGGTTTCTACGACTTTGGATTTAATGGTACGCGGTCTGATGGTGGGTTCTTCGGTTGGTTTCAAATCTTTACCATCAAACATCAATTCAAACATGCCAAATTTCACTTTGAATTGGTTCTTGATTTTTTGCGTGATGACGCCATTTTGATCGTAAGACTTGATGAATACATGGTCACCCACCTTCAATTCTCGGTTCAATTCTTTAGGAATGTCATCGAAATCCAATTGCTTAAACTCATATTTGATTTGGGCAATCTCATGGTCTTTCAATTCTTTCATGGATAAGATTTCAATCAATTCTTGCGCTTTCTCAAGGTTGGCTTTCATCTGTTTGTCAGCTTGTGCCTTGGTTTTCGCAAGTATGGCGTCTTTTTCTGCTTCTAAAGTATTGAGTTTGGTTTCATAGTCACGTTTAAGCGTTTGAATCTCCAATAACGTTTTGGATAACTCTGCTTCCTTTTGTTTGACGATGAGAGACTCATCTTCAAAGGCTTTGATGGATTTGGTCAGGTCATTCTCTTTCAAGTTGGAATACCCTTGTGCCAATCGGATGACTACTTCACTGAGTCCGAGTTTTTTCGCGATATAAAGTGCATTTGAGGACCCACTGATGCCGTAATTGATGCGATATAACGGTTTTAACGTGTCGATATCAAATGCCACACTGGCGTTGGCGATGTGTGGGTGTGTATAGGCATATACTTTAAGTTCTGAGTAGTGGGTTGTAACAATCATGCGTAGGTTAAATGGTTCTAAATAGTCCAAAATACCCATCGCGAGCGCACTACCTTCTTGCGGGTCAGTTCCACTGCCGAGTTCATCCAATAAGACCAATATGTGGTCACTTGCGACATCCACAATGTGCTTGATTTTTCGCATGTGGGATGAAAAGGTGGATAGTGATTGTAAAATCGATTGTTCATCGCCAATATCGGCATACACACCTTTGAATATCGACAAGACACCTTCCGATTTCATCGGTACAAGTATACCGGATTGTGCCATCAAAGTCAGTAAACCGGTTGTTTTTAACGCGACGGTTTTACCCCCTGTATTTGGACCAGAAATCAATATGGTACGTTTGATTTCATTCAACTCTAATGAGATGGGAACGACGATTTTTGGATCGATGAGTGGGTGTCTGGCATCGACCAAGCGAATCAACCCTTGGTCGTTCATACTGACCGCATAACCATCGATTTCTAAGGCATATTTGGCCTTGCTTTGGAGTAAATCTAAAATCAATAAAGCATCTAAATTGCCCTTAAGTTCAGCCACGTCGATTTTAAGTTCTGAAGTGATTTCTTCGAGAATTTTGATGATTTCTTGTTGCTCAGCAAAGATTAAGCGTTCCAATTCAACGGTTTTTTCAATGGTTTCGATGGGTTCGATGAACGCTGTGGTCCCCGATGAGGATTCATCGTGGATGATCCCTTTGAAGGTATTTTTATATTCTGCTTTCACTGGTAAGCAATAGCGGTTATTGCGCATCACAATCATTTGATCATTTAATTGTGAAGCGCGTTTTTGTAAAAGACTGTTTAAAATTTCACGACGTTGCTGTTCCAAACGGCGTTGTTGTTTTCGGATGGTTGAAAGTGCTTCTGAAGCGCTGTCTAAAACAATCCCATCTGGATCAATCTTCGAATCGATTAAAGAGACGAGATGTTCCGTCGGAAATAGTCGTTCATAAATGAATTTGATGTCATCAAAATTCATCTTGTTGCGGATGATTTCTTTAAAGACATGAATCACATCTTTAGTCATCACCATGAACAATCTGACAGACAGTATATCTTTAATGGATAATACCTGACCAATCGTGATGGCATTGAATAAATCATCGATATCGTAGTCTTCAATAAACGGAAAAGACCCCATTCTTGCGATCAAGTCTAGGGTTTGTTTGGTTTTCTGAATTTCCCTTTGAACCGATTCTAAATCGTCCAGTGGGGTTAGATTTAAAATGTTTTGAATGGTTGTTTGACACATCGCATATTTCGAAATTCGCGTCAATACGACATCAAACTCGAGCGCTTTGAAAGCGTAACTCATAGTATCACCTCTTACATTTTATCAAATTTTATGGTATAATCATATACAGTTAGGAGAAAATATATGGCAAATTACAGTTTGAGTATTTCACCCGAACAATTAAATATACTGATTCAAGCATATAAATCGTTCGAACGTGACCACTCGAATCAGTATGTTGCGTTTTCGGCCGTTAAAAATGGACTTACAATCCATGCATATAAAACCGGTAAAGTTGTGCTACAAGGCGATTATGAGCATGAACTAAGCCACATCAAGAGCATCTTAGGTATAGAAACGTATGCGGCCATTGGGTCGGATGAAGTTGGTACTGGTGACCTCTTTGGACCAATCGTGGTCTGTAGTGCATATGTGTCAAAAACCGACATTGCGTTCTTAGAATCCTTAGGTGTCAAAGACTCTAAAGCGATGACCGATGCGATGATTTCTAAGATTGGACCAATCTTAGCCAACCGTTTGATTCACTCCATTTTAATCTTAAACCCTGAGAAATACAATGAAATGGTTCGTAAGGGTTACAACATGAATAAGATCAAAGCGTATTTACACAACCATGCAATCATCAAAACCTCGGAAAAATTGACGGAAAAAGTACCTGTCATTTTGGATCAGTTTTGTGAACCACCGATTTACTTTAACTATTTGAAAACAGAGAAATTGATTTATCGTGATATCAATTTTTACACCAAAGCAGAAAGTGTCCACATCAGTGTGGCTGCTGCTTCGATCATCGCTAGATATGCATTCCTCGCGAAGATGCAGCAATTCTCTAAATACATTGGTCTAAACTTGTTGAAAGGTGCAGGCAGTGAAGTTGATAAACAACTGGTTGAGATTTATAAATCCAGAGGCTATCAAGCATTACCACCCATCACCAAACTCAATTTCAAGAATTTGACCAAGAATCAAATTGAAGGCCCCATTAAAATAAATTAACCTCCACAAAAATGTGGAGGTTTTATTTTATAGTTCGTTGTTTTCGAGTTTTTCCAAGGTTTTCTTGAAAATGTCTGGTGATTCATGGGTAAATTCAAGGTAAGAACCTGTTCTTGGATGTACGAATCCCAAGGTTTTCGCATGTAAAAATTGTCCTGTATCACCGTAGACGGGTTTGTTGCCATACAAAGGGTCGCCTAAAATCGGATGACCGATGTATTGCATGTGGACACGAATTTGATGGGTTCTACCAGTTTCTAAAATGCATTCGATATAGTTGTGTTTCTTAAAGCGTTTTACGACTTTGAAATGGGTAACTGCCAATTTACCATCATCGGTTACCGCCATTTTCAACCTGTTGATTTCATCACGACCTACTGGGGTAGAAATCGTACCTGAATCTTCTTCTATTGGGTTCAAACAAATGGCTTCATAAACACGTCTAACGGTTTTTTCTTGAAGTTGTGTCACCAAAGACTCATGGGCGAAATTGGTTTTAGCGACCAACAATAAACCCGAAGTATCTTTATCAATACGGTGTACAATTCCAGGGCGTAAGGTACCATTGATGTCAGATAATGACTTGATTTGGTACTTTAATCCGTGAACCATCGTGACTTCTTTAAAACTCACGGCAGGGTGGACAACCATGCCTTGTGGTTTGTATACGACGGCGACATCGTCATCTTCATATACAATTTCTAGATTTAAGTTGACGGGGTCAATTTTGACCACTTCATCACTTGAATAAACGGTGAGTTCATCGTCAAATCGAACGTTGTAGCTCGCTTTGATTGGTTCACCTTCGATATGTACTTGTTTCGCATCAAATAATTTCTTGATTTGACTGCGGGTGGTTTGTGTGAGGAGTTGTGCAACAAACACATCGGCACGTAACCCTACATGAGATTCTTCTACATTAAATACCCATTTATTCATCGTTTTTGCTCCAAAAAGAATACATCGATTGCGAATAAAATCACACCCACCGTCAACGCGGAATCTGCGATATTAAACGTCGGAAATTCGTAACTACCAAAGATAAATTGTAAGAAATCCACTACGTAACCCAATCTTAAGCGATCAATAAAGTTACCCAGTGTACCACCAATCATGAATGAAATCGCGGTACTGTAGACCCATTTTTGTTTGAAATCCACAGATTTATATAAATAGCCAAAGAAAACCAGCGAGATAACTGTAACAATAACAAGAAACAACCATTTACCTTCAAACATGCTCCAGCCAGCACCATAATTGTGACGCTCGATTAAATTGAAAA
>JAEZHT010000031.1 GCA_023436805.1 Bacillota bacterium | reverse complement strand
GGTTTTGGTAACACAGGTTTTTGATCGGGTGTTCCAAAATTGGTTTCCTTAGGCATCACCGAATCATAACTTGAACCGATGTCCTGTGCCAATTGCCGGTAATATATTTCTTTGATGCTTTGATCCTTGAATTTAAGCATCTTTCGAATACGTGCTTTGAACTCTTGGATATCGTTGGAGTTTTTTAAGTCCAGACCTTTCTTGTGAAATTCATAGCTGAAGACCAAGGGGTCGATGGTTTGTTTGAATGCGGCCTGATACGACTCCTTACCATATTTTTTCAAATAGTCGTCTGGGTCTAGCCCATCTTTCAAAGAAACGATGTCAGCCCTCAAGCGCACTTCTTCTAAAATTGGGATGGCTTTCATGGTGGCTTGTTGACCAGCTTTATCGCCATCATAAGCAATGATGACATCGCTTGTGACTTGTTTCAACAATTCTGCTTGTCTTTTCGTCAATGCTGTCCCCATGGTTGCGACAGCATTGCCAAGTCCACTCTTATAAGACGCGATGACATCGAAGAAGCCTTCATATAGAATGACACGTTTTTGCATCCGAATGTCTTTAGCGGCTTGATATAGGTGGTACAAGACTTCGCCTTTTTTGAAGATTTTGGTTTCAGGGGTGTTTAGGTATTTGACGGGGTCATCTTCCAATGCCCTGCCTGAAAATCCGACCACACGACCATGTACATCATGGATCGGGAAGGTGATGCGTTTGGTCATGAGATCATAATAACTCCCATCCTCACGCTGTTTTACCAAACCCAGATCAACCATCATGGTAGGGTCAAAACCTTTATTCTTTAATATCTTATACAAAGCATCTTTTTCTTTAGGTGCTAAACCCAAATCAAAATGCTTGATATCTTCCATCGTCAATCCGCGTTGTTCTAAGTAACTGAGGGCTGTTTTCCCATAAGCGGAATTGAGTAAATAATAGCTGTAAAAAGTGGCTGCTTCCTGTAACAATTCATGTTCTTTTAAGGTCGGGTTTTCAACGACCTCCACATCGACTTTAATGCCTAGTGGGGTGGCGAGTGCTTTGACCGCTTCAGGAAATGAGACATTTTTTATTTTTTGGTAAAAAGTGATTGGTGAACCACCTTCACCACAAGCCATACACTTGGCAAGGTGTTTCTCAGGTGAAACCGAGAATGATGGACTCTTGTCATCGTGAAATGGACATTGTCCCATGAAGTTTTTCCCCTTTTTGACGAGGTTCACATAGGGACTGACTAAAGCAACAATGTCGGTCTTTTCATTTATTTCATCGATGATATGACGGTCTATCGGCATAAAAAGACCTCCTTTGTAGCATTATAGTGTTGTTTTTTCTAAGATGAACGCTTTGAGTTCAGACACAGGGATTCTGACTTGTGACATCGAATCACGTTCACGGATGGTAACGGTATGATTTTCGAGCGTTTCATCGTCAATGGTAACACAGAATGGGGTACCAATCTGGTCTTGACGGCGGTAACGTTTACCAATATTTTGGGTTTCATCGTACGTGACTTGGGTATATTTCGCCACACGGTCGAGTAAATCGAGGGCGTATTGGTCATGTTTCTTTTTAATCAATGGGAGAATCGCTACTTGGTATGGTGCGAGTGCTGGATGGATGTGTAAAACTTCTCTGATTTGTCCATCCGCCAAAACTTCTTCATCATAACTTTCGGTCAAAATCGCCATCAATAGACGTTCAACCCCTAAAGAAGGTTCGACCACATAAGGTAAATACTTTTCATTGGTATCTGGGTCTAGGTATTCGAGGTTTTCTTTCGATTGTGTTTGATGGGCATTTAGGTCAAAGTTAGTTCTTGAAGCAATCCCCCAAAGTTCATCGAATCCCCATGGGAAACGGTATAAAACGTCTGTGGTTGCGTTTGAGTAGTGGGACAATTCTTCTTTTGCGTGGTCATGCATTTCAAGATTTTCACGCTTTAAACCCAATGTTTGTAAGAACTCTAGGGCATAAGAACGCCAATAGTTGAACCATTCGATTTCCGTACCAGGCTTGCAGAAAAATTCTAATTCCATTTGTTCGAATTCTCTGGTTCTAAAAATGAAGTTCCCTGGGGTGATTTCATTTCTAAATGACTTACCGACTTGGCATACGCCGAATGGAACTTTACGACGGGTAGTTCTTTGGATATTTTTGAAGTTGATGAAAATCCCTTGGGCGGTTTCTGGTCTTAGGTAAACCGTATTCCCTGCACTTTCAGTGACCCCTTGGGTGGTTTTAAACATCAAGTTGAATGACTTGATTTCAGTCCAATTGACTTTACCACAATTTGGACATACGACTTTTTCATTCATCATGAAACTATGGAGTTGTTCGTGTGACCACGCGCTTGGATTAACGCTGTTGTGGGTGTGGTCTTCGATGAGCTTATCGGCTCTGTGTCTGGTATTGCAGCTTCTGCATTCTGTGAGTGGGTCTGAAAATCCACCGACGTGTCCACTCGCAACCCATACTTGTGAATTCATCAAAATCGATGAATCCAATAAAACGTTGTAACGATTTTCGTCGTGGAATTTTTTAAGCCACGCTTTTTTGATGTTGTTTTTTAATAAACTACCGAGTGGGCCGTAATCCCACGTGTTCGCCAACCCACCATAGAGTTCCGAACCTTGGAAAATAAAACCTGTAGCTTTTGCATATGTGACTAATTTTTCTAAACTGATCATAGGACCCTCTCTATTCCTTTAAGCCTTTGATGTCGTATTCCATGTGGTAACGATAAAAGGTCTTGATAAAATGTTCAATGTGTTTGATTTGATGTGATTCTAGTTGAATGATATCGCCGGTTTTATAGAAATATAACGAGGCGATTAAAACAGTAATCTCTAAATCATAATCGGCATATACACCATCACTTTTAGTCGTAACTGACGCATTTTTGATGGAGAATCCTGTCGGGTCATCGCCAACAAAGTTGAGTCGATAACCGAATCCAAACAGCAATTTCAATGCGAAAATGAGATACCCATAGGGGTGTTTTAATAATTCGATGAGCAAAGGATAAATTTTGTCGTGGTCGAGATCATTGGTCATCAAATGATCGATGATTTCAAGCATGACTGCTGGTTTCGATAACTTAATATAGTCTTTCTTCAAGTCCTCAAAGCCATCGATGAGTTTCGCTTTGGATAAAGCATACATCTCTTGATCGTGGTATGCAAATTCAATTTCAGTGAGATATTGAGATAAGACACGAAATTCATGTTTATAACTTTTAACCCCGCTTGCCACTAAAGTGACTTTACCAAACGGTGTATAAACAAACAGTAATTTACTCGATTCTTTGTAATCCTGGGTTTTGTAGATTAACCCTTTAGTCGTGGTTGTCATAGCCAAATGATTTCAAATCAGAAGGGCGATTTCGCCAATCTTTTTTGACTTTCACCCACAACATGAGGTGGATTTTGGTGTCGAGTATTTTATTGATTTCTTTTCTGGCCTCTGTGCCGATTTGTTTCAACATGTCGCCACCTTTACCAATTAAGATTTGTTTTTGCGTATTACGTTCAACCACGATTGTGGCGTGAACTTCGTAGACACCTTGATTCATTTCGGTGTGTTCGATGACCACAGCAACCGCGTGAGGTACTTCTTCTTGGGTATGATACAAAACTTTCTCACGAATGATTTCTGACATCAATTGAAAATCGCTTTGGTCGGTAATTTCATCTTCTGAAAACAGTGGGTAACCCACAGGTAAACGTCCCACCAACTCTTCAATCAATTTATCTATATTGGTACCTTCCATAGCAGAAATTGGGAAAAATCCGGCAAATGGGTACGCATTCAAATAACTGATGATGATTTTATCGATTTGAATTTTCGATTTTAAGGTGTCGACTTTGTTGATGATTAAGTAAACTGGTGAAGAGATGCCTTGAAATAGACGAATGACGTGGTCTTCAGCGAGTCCTTTTTCGCCATCCACCATAAACAGTACCGCATCCATCCCATCGATGGAAGATTGGGCAGTTTGGTCTAACAATCGACCCAACTCATGTTTGGGTTTGTGGATCCCTGGGGTATCGACAAATACCATTTGATAATCTTCAGTGGTCTTAATACCCAAAATACGGTTACGGGTCGTTTGAGGTTTAGGCGATGTGATCGCAATCTTTTGACCGATAATCGCATTCAAAAATGTCGATTTGCCGACATTGGGTCTGCCCACAATGCTGATAAAACCGCTTCTAAAATTAGCTTTCATGGTGTTCAATCTCATCAAATGAATATGGTAATAACTCTTTCATCGATGTTTCTTTGATTTTACCTGTAAGGTTAGATAAGAATATAGGTGTATTTTTTGGTAACAATTCATTCATCACTTGGCGACATGCCCCACAGGGACTGATTGGATTCAATGTGTCCCCGGTGATAGCCATCATCAAAATGTCTTCTTTTCGATAACCCAAACTGTAAGCTTGGAATAAAGCACTGCGTTCTGCGCAGTTGGATAATCCAAACGAGGCATTCTCGATGTTTGCACCATGAATGATTTTGCCATCTTTCATGAGTAAAGCGGCACCTACACCAAACTTGGAGTAGGGAGAATAGGTTTGTTTTCTAGCCAAAATGGCTTCTTGAACCAATTGTTCTTTTGTCATGATGATTTCCTTTCAAGCGAAGCCTGCTTCAAAATATCTTCTTGCTTCGCGAACATGATCTTTTCTTCGGCTTCGGTGTGGTGGTCATAGCCGAGTAAATGTAAGTAACCGTGAACCGCTAAAAAGCCGATTTCACGTTCTATGGAATGCCCATAATCTTGGGCTTGTTCTTTAGCACGGTCTAAACAGATGAAGATATCGCCAATGTAGTCTTCTTCTTGGTCTGGAAAACTGATGACATCGGTCACTTTATCGATGTCACGATACGTACGATTCATCTCTTGGATTTGTTCTTTCGTCAAGAAGACGATATTCATTTCGTGTTTTTCTTCGATAAAACTGAATATATGGTTGATGAGTTTTTCGGCACTTTCGGTTTGTTCTTCTGTTTGATTGAAAAATTGAATATCCATCATTCATCATACCTTTCCAATATTTTTTGAACCAGTGGGTTTCTCACGACATCCAAACGTTTGAAGTGAATCACTTTGATGGCTTCGATGTTGGATAGTTTTTGAATGGCTTCATTTAACCCTGAAGCTACCCCTTTAGGTAAGTCAGCTTGTGATGGGTCTCCCGTAATCACCATTTTGGATGAAAATCCGAGTCTGGTTAAAAACATTTTCATTTGGGTGTGTGTTGTATTTTGAGCTTCATCGAGAATGATGAAGGCATTTTCTAAGGTTCGACCTCGCATATAAGCCAAAGGTGCAATTTCAATAACGCCTTTTTCCAACAAGGAATTCGTCATTTCAACCCCTAAAAACTCATATAAAGCGTCGTATAGTGGGATTAAGTAAGGATCGACTTTTTCTTTTAAATCCCCGGGTAAGAAGCCTAAAGATTCCCCTGCTTCCACGGCTGGTCTGGTCAATATCAGTTTTTTAACTTTATTTTCTTTCAAGTAACTGACCGCGAGTGCAACCGCTAAGTATGTCTTACCAGTCCCCGCCGGTCCTACCCCAAACACCATATCGGATTGTGTGATGGCATCGGCATAGATGGCCTGTGTGAAGGTTTTGGGATAAATGGGTCTACCCTGTTGATTTAAGATGATTTGTTTGCGTCTTAAGAATAAATTGGCAGCGTGTTCTATCTCATTGGCTTCTGCCAATTTGATGAGATAAATGACGTCGCGTTCGGTGATGGTGACCTTTGGTGCAATCTCGATCATGACTGATAATACCGACTCCATCATCGAAATCACTTTAGGATCTGTCGCATCCGTATGAAATTCATCACCATTGAGTGCCAACATATAGTCAAAATAGGTCTTAAAGACCTCTAGGTTCTTATCAAACGCACCCACGATATTATAACTGAGTTGTGGGTCTTTCAGTTGAATGCTTAATTTCATTTAACCACTCCTGGGTTTATTATATCATAATAAAGGTAAAATATTGTGCTTTTATCAAAGAAAAAAGCACAATTTGATGTGCTTATTTTTTATTGCTTCTAGCTGCTTGGCGCTTCATTTTACGATCCACACTTGGTTTCACATAAAATTCGCGTTTACGTGCTTCTGCGAGGGTACCGGATCTGGATACGTCACGTTTAAAACGACGCAATGCATCTTCAATTGATTCGGATTCACGTACTACGATTTTAGGCATGTCTGCCCTCCTTCCGCACTTTAAAATCTAAAGCCGTTATCATTATATCGAATTCATATAGATTTGTAAAGCCTTTTAATAGAAAACATCATCTTTTTGTTTCTAAAATACCATCGATGATGGACAACCCATAAAGACAAGCTACTTCGGTTTGTAATATACGATTTCCTAGCCCTACTGAAACAAACCTCTTATCTTTTAGTAAAGCCATTTCCAATTCATCGATACCACCTTCTGGACCGATCAATAAAGCGATGGATTCCAGCGGTTTTATCGATTGAATTTTATCTAAAAATGTCGTTCCACGATCATTTTCATACGCAACAAATGCATGGTCAAATGGGGTATTGAGGTGCTTTAAACTTTCAAGAAACACCACTTTAGGTACCGTATTTCTGTGAGATAGACGCGCACTTTCAAGCGCAATCTTCTCGTAACGGTCTTTCTTTTTATCCCAAGTTTGGGCATCCATCTTCGAAATACTGCGTTTCATTTCGACAAAAATGATGGTATCTACACCGAATTGTGTGGCGTATTTGACGACAAATTCATTCTTATCGCCTTTGCCAATCCCTTGTATGAGTGTGATTTGATTGGTTTTATGAACCGTTTCGATTGAAGTCATTTTTTCGAATGATATTTGCATGTTATCCACCGTGAGTTTCGCTAAAAAACACACCCCTGTTGTGTCACACACTTCTACTTCATCGTTGGTTTTCATCCGCATGACATTTCTGATGTGGTGGATGTCATCGGCTTGGATTTGATTGTGTTCATTTAAAAAATAGCGTTGCATAGTTCTCACCTAAATTCATAAATATACTATCATATTTCCACCAATAATCGAAGCATTAATCAAAAATCAATCACCCATATCAAAGATGCATTATAATGATACCAAAGGGGTGAGTGTATGATACATAAAAATGTGCTTAACAATATACTTTATATCATCGACGCATTATTCGCATTGGTTATATTCCTGATTGGTGGGCTTTATTTAATACAGAACCCGGTTTGGGACGTTCAAAACTGGTATGTAATCGCATTTTCTAACAGTATTATAGTATTATTAGTTATCCAGTTGCCTCTATTGTTGAATCGATGGTTGCGTATAAAGTTTTCTAAACTCATGACGGCTACATTTTATATTTTTGTCTTCTTGACGTTGATTGTCGGCGAAGCCATTGGTGTCTATAGGGTCGCTACTTTTTATGATTCATTTGTGCATTTTTTGGGTGGATTTGTACTGGCGTTGACAGGCTATTACATCTACTATCGTTTGACTAAAGAAAACAATAAACCACTCCTCATTTTGTTTATCCTTGGATTTCAAGCGTTAATTGGTACGGTTTGGGAAATTTTCGAATATGGTCTAGATTACCTCATTGGTTCAAATACTCAAAGTTATTTTGATGACATCACACAAACCTTATTCATTGGACAAGCGGCATTAAAAGACACCATGTTGGATTTTATATTCAATACATTGGGAGCGATTGTATTTGTGACAATATTACCAAGGATAAAAATTGGTTGGATAAAACATACAGATGAATAATATTTATCAACTAACTCAACTTATAGCGAATCTTTTAGGAGATTCGTTTTTTTATGAAAAGAAAAGAAACCGCATAATTCATGCAGTTTCTTGTGTTTTAGTTCTTAAATAAGTTTTTAAAACGTTCCCATGGGGTATCTTTAGGTTTCGGGTCTGCTTTTTCAAATTGTCTCAAGATGTTTTCTTGTTCTCTCGATAAGTTGGTAGGAACTTCAACTTGAACGATGACCAATTGATCACCTTTTTTGCCTGTGTTCACATTCGCGACACCTTTTTCACGCATACGTAAAGTGGTGCCATTTTGTGTACCAGGGTTGATTTTGAGTGAAACATCACCATAAATGGTTGGCACATCGATTGAATCCCCAAGAGCTGCTTGAACAAATGAAATCGGTACCTCTAAGATGATGTTATCGCCATCACGTTTGAAGAATTTGTGAGGTTTAACAGAGAATCTTAAGTATAAATCACCGGCAGGTCCACCATTCGCGCCGCCTTCACCATAGCCTGGCATACGGAGCGACATGTTGTTATCGATACCTGCTGGAATCTTGACATCGACATCTTTGGTGACTTTTTCACGGCCTGAACCGTTACACGTTTTACATCTATTCTTAATCGTTTTACCACGTCCGCCGCATTTTGGACAAGCGGCTTGGGAGCGGATGCTACCCAAAATGGTTCTTTGTTCGACAGTGACATAGCCCGCGCCATGACAACGATCACAAGTCTCGACGTCTTTCGCGGTTTGTCCACCATGGCCACCACAGACATGACA
>JAEZHT010000020.1 GCA_023436805.1 Bacillota bacterium | reverse complement strand
CCGTATGAGTTGATTGTATCATGCGATTATTTCGAAATCAAATCATTTGCTTCGAATTCGAAATATAATACAATGAGGGATGTCGTTGGTTTTGCCTTATAACTTATGTTATAGTATTCATAGAAAGGATGATTATAATGCTTACAAATTTATTATCCAACGCAGTTTATATCAATACAGGTTTGACCTTAGGGATCATTGCGTTACTCATTCTTCTATTTGTCATAGAAGGTAAATTGATTAAAAAATATGAAGACAGTCTAAACAAATTCGTCATTATTTTGGCTTATATTGTATCGTTCTTAGTGATGACTGGTGGCTTATTACTTATTTTATGGATTTGGTCATTTGACTACAGTACCTTCATTCAGGATTTACAGGATGGTACTTTGGCTTATATTGAAGCTTCTCTTGGACGAATGATTGGTACGATTTTGGTGTTCTTCATTTCGATGATGATTGTTAGAATCGCGAAAATCACTTTGAAGAAAGTTGGGGTTAAACCCTCTGCTACCCAAAAACGTAAAAAAACGATTGCGAAAGTCACTTTATCCATCATTCGATATACCGTAGGTTTACTCACCATATTGATTATTTTAGCGATGTGGGGTGTGAATGTCGTACCTGCCTTGGCTGGTTTAGGCATCATGGGTTTGGTCATCGGTTTGGGTGCTCAAAAATTCATCAACGACTTGATTGCCGGATTCTTCATCATCTTCGAACAACACTTTGATGTCGGTGATACCGTGGAAGTCAAAGGGTTTAAAGGCCAGGTGTCTGACATCGGATTAAAAACAACCCGCATCCGTAACTGGAAAGGTGATGTCATGATTTTAGCCAATGGTGAAATCACCAATATGATCAACTACTCCAGAAACATTTCTGTGGCTGTGGTTGAATTTGGCATTACCTATGAAGAAAACATCCAATCTGTGATGGAAATATTGAACCGTGAACTCCAAGTGTTGAAAACCATGTTCCCACAAATTGTCGAAGACCCAACCGTGGTCGGTGTCACATCTTTAGATGCCTCACAAGTCACCTTAAGGGCGATTGCGAAAACAGAAAACGAACAACACTATGTGGTTGAACGTGGCATGCGTAAGCTCATCAAAGAACTATTGAATGCAAATAACATCCAAATTCCATTCCCACAAATCGTTGTTTCCAAAAAAGAATAGAAAAATAAAACAGATTCCAAAACGGAACCTGTTTTTTCTAACTGCCTGCGGATTCGTAATGTTTTAATCCTTTATGCCAAACAAACAATCCCAACCCAATGATAAAGAGTGTCACCAAGAGTAGATATAGTGTCAGTTCAATGAGCGATACTGCACCAAACAAATACATCGCTGGATAATAAGACACCAATGCATATGGGATGATGTATGTCAAAATAATTTGCATGACTTTCGGGAATATCGTGATTGGGTATTTCATAAAGTCACTCAAATTATAGGTCACTTGAATGAGTGGATAGCTGTTTTTCAACCAAAATGACGTGGATGCTGTCGCGAGTTTTAACCCTGTAAAGATGAAAATGCCAATGAATAAAGTCAAGACAATCACGATGATTTGAACTGGGTCTAGCCCTAAGTTCAAATTGGATAAAGTCGTAACGACTAAGAATGAACCTAAAATGATTTCACCAAATGCGTCCGGTTGAAAGCGTTCGATTAAAAACACATATAAGGCATTGATAGGACGTAACATGTATCTGTCCATCCCACCTTGTCTGACATACCGTGGTAACAACCAAATATTGTCAAAAAACAAGTGGTCAATCCCTTTTGGAATTAATGATAACCCATACATCAATAATATTTGATCCAATGAGAACCCAGCCAAAGCTTGGATGTTTTGGAAAATGATATATAAGAATAGTAGGCCTGCCCCTTGGGTAAATAGGAACCCTACCATCCCGATCAAGAAATCGACACGGTATTCCATCAACCCTTTTAAATATTGTTTAAAGAATATGCCATAAATTTTTAAATGTCTCATATTAACCTCCAAAGACCACAATCTTCTTCATCGATAGTTTGAAGATGAGGTTACTAAAGAGATTGAATACACCTACCCAAATGGCCAAGACCAATAACCCTTGTAAAGCATCGGTGGTCGATATCTTACCGAGCATGACTAACGTCGGGTAACTGATGTATTTGAATGGCAGATAATCAATGACGTTTAAAATCGCTTTTGGGTATAAAGCCAGTGGAATCAGTTGTCCTGAAACAATACGGATGACCACATTCATCAATATCGCTAAACCAAAGACATTGGTGGTATGGATTGAAATTGTACCAAAGAAATAAGCAAACTCAAACATCAACATGAAGATCAAAGGGATAAATCCAATCGCGAGTATGAATTGTAACCCTGTGATTGGGAAAGGGATCTTAAATGCCCATAACAATACGCCTGCTGTGATCCCCACAATGGGTAATGTCAATGAGAATATACCAATCACACGACCGAATACTTCTGAGTATAATCGTGCTTTGTAAGAAATTGGTTTGATCAGCATCATACTGATTCTACCTTCTCTGATTTCCTCACTCATGATATACATCGCTTCTGTATCTGAAAAGACATATAGCAAATTGGTAATTAAATAATACAACAACATTTCATGCAAGGTAAACCCTTGGATGGATTGGTTATATTCATAAACACTCATCCATAAAAAGACCATCATAAAGAATTGGAATACGTCTAACAAAAGCCATAATATAATCGTACCCCGATAGATGAACATGTTCATGACACTCGTTCTAAAGAACGGTAAATACTTTTTAATCTTCGATCTCATAGACCGTTTTTATAAATCGCTTTGATGATATTTTCGAGATGGTCATCGGAAATATCGATATCGAGTACTTCGGTTTCTTTTAACACAGGGCCAATGATGTCGCCCACGTTGATTTTGAGTTTATTGAAGATGACGGTTAATTGATTGTTTTCAATTGAACAGGTCAAATCGGCGTCTTTTTGTTTTAAGGTTTCGAAGACTTTTAAATCGATGTCTGCATCGTTCTTTAAAGTAAAACAAACGATTTTCTTCGATCCAAACTTCGCCTTGATGGTTTCTAGATTGCCATCATAGATGATTTTCCCTTGGTCAATCATCATGATACGGTCACATAACTCTTCAATGTCTGCCAAGTCATGTGTGGTTAAGATGATGGTGGTTTGGTACTTCTCATGGATATCTTTCAATGTCTTACGAATGTTTTCTTTCGCAATCACATCCAATCCAATGGTTGGTTCATCTAGGAACAATAGTTTTGGGTTGTGTAATAATGAGGCGACAATATCTGCTTTCATGCGCTGACCTAAGGATAATTGTCTGACCGGTTGTTTGATGAACTCATTTAAACCAAAGAGTTCAGTAAAATACGCCAAACGTTCTTTATAATCCGCATCGCTGATTTGATAGATTTCTTTTAAGACGGTGAACGACTCAATTAGTGGCAAGTCCCACCACAGTTGTGTACGTTGACCAAAAACAACCCCAATCTTTTTCGCATTGACGGTACGTTTTTGATAAGGGATGATGCCATCGACCCTCACTTCACCTGAGGTTGGTGTTAAAATGCCTGTCAACATCTTGATGGTGGTCGATTTGCCTGCACCATTGGGTCCGATGTATCCAACAATTTCCCCTTGTTGGATCGTAAATGATACGTCATCCACAGCTTTTTTTACAATCTTTTTCGCGTTGTAAAAGCTTTTGATCACGCCTTTGAGTCCAGGTTCTTTTTCATATATGATGAACTCTTTTTTTAAATTTTCTACTTTGATGATTTCCATAATAATTTTCTCCTACTGTGTTTGGTTTCTCTCAGTGTGATAGAGGTAAAGCTATTTCGTTATAACAACGATTGTATGTATTTTTGTTGTAGTCCACATGTCTTTATCCTCCAACAACTCTATTGTATATACCAAACCCTGATCTGTCACGCAACGCTTGGTTGCAAAAAAAAATTCTGATATTCAATACAAGTATCGCCACAAATCCACATCTATTTTAGCACAATTGATTGAAATAAATATTCAAATTTTGACGATTTTTGATTGAATTAGCGCGTTTTTAGGGTATAATGACCTTGAAAAGTAAACGTCAGTAGATAGACGTTTCCCTTGAGGGAGAAAGGGGATTTATGAATTTTGTTCAGTACCACGTCGAGGCTTATAAGCTCGTCTTCAAAAAAGGGCTCATGAATTTAGTGAAGCTCATGTTATTTTCAGTGATACTTATTTTATCACTAGCTATTCCAGTGCTCACACCCATCGCGATGATAGCGTCGATATCATTCTTTAAAGCTTTCTTAGAAAAAGGGGAAGCCGATTTGTTTGAAACCTTAAAAGGGGTCGATATGACGGCAGATCGTTACCTCAGATTGTTGATTGCTACGTTATTACAAATCGTTGTGATCGCTGCTGGGTTCGCTTTATTCTTCATTCCTGGTATCATCTTCGCGTTTTCGCTTGCGCCACTATTTTATATCATTACTGAAAAACCTGACATCACCACTTCAGAAGCATTCAAGTCTTCTTTTGAAATGATGAATGGCAATAAAGTCAATCTATTCATGCTGCGTCTATTGGGTGCTGTGGTACCGCTAGGCATCAGCTTGGTCGTTGCGATTTTCGCAAGACTCGTACCATTCATCGGTATGATTCTATCCTTAGGTTACGCATTGATTCTGCCACTCATTTTCGCTGAAATCATGATGGTTGATATCATGTTCTTCAAGGCAATTTCTGAAAAGAAGGTCAGTGTTGATCCTGAAGTGATTGTTGAAGAAAAGCCAGTCAAAAAAGCAAAACTACCTAAATCGGTGGAAGCACCAAATACAGAAATCACATTTGAAGAACCCAAAGAACCAGAACAACCCAATGAGTAAAAGGTGCGAAAGCATCTTTTTTTTTCGAATCCATCCAAATGAAAATAATGATTGATTTATCACACTTTTTTGTTATAATATACTCGGTTAAGTCGAAAAAAATAAATTATTAATTATTATGATACATATTAATACATGATTGGCTATTTATTGGAGGTATACATGAGAAAATTTTTAAAGATTGGTGGATTCATTTCTTTTGCTTTGTTTTTGATTTCAGTCTTCATCAATTATGGTATATACCTAGACTTTGGCACGGGTCCTTGGGCAGTTCAATATTTCTTAAGTAACGCTTTGAGTATATTGATTGCACTTGCTTTGGCCATCGCACTGTTTATTGAAAACAAAACCATGGCGTGGCTACTTTTTATGATTGGTACTGGTTATAGTTTAATCGGTGGCATTTATGCTTTATATGGATTATCGCAAGTTGCAGTGACACTCAATTTGTCAGCGTGGATGCGAGAAATATTTTCCATATTGTTATTGATTGCAACAATGGTTGGTTGGATTCTCATCCATGACAAAAGAGGTCAAGTCACTGTGATCATCACGCGATTGATTGGGTCATCCTTCAGTATCCTTTACTTACTCAGTATCACGGTGGTGACCAGTTTTATGAATAGATCCGTATGGTCTTCATTCTTGATTTCCACGATCGGTGCCATCTTTTCATCGGTTTTGGTCATCGTATTCGTTTTATTTTATTACTATAAGCCTAAACAACCGGTGATGACAACATCTCAGAATGACATATCATTTGAGTAAAGCGAGGTTATTCCCCTTATGAAACTGATTCTAAAGTTGGCTGGTTTGATTTATCTGGTATTATCCATTGTATACCGTGTGTATATGTTTTTGGGACTTGACTACAATTTCACCATCCAAAACATCCTAACCTTTGGGTTGAATCATATTTTAGGTGTATTGGTTGCTTTAGGGATTGCGCTTGTTTTGATTTTAGAACACAAACCAAGCATATTCATTTTATTGTTGTTTGGTAGCCTATTGGGGATTTTTCAAAATGTGATGGATATACTTCAATACACCTATTTGGATGAGTCCTATGCCACAATCGATCTTTGGATTTATTACTTGCCATTTGTTTTTCATGGGTTGACCTTACTGGGTTTATTGGTAGTTCATACGAAACCTGGTAAAGTCTCTATTGTTTTCATGCAAACCATCTTAATTGCTTACTACGGTTACCAACTTTATAGTGTGAATTTTATTAGTCCATTCGAAACAACACTGATGCAAACCTTCTTCATTTTATATGCTTACACACATGTATTTTATGCTGTATTGGTGATGATGACTGTGTTATATTGGTTTCGCCAAAATAAAGTGGAACGATTAACTAATTAAGTACTTCAAGCGAACCTCGTTTCGCTTTTTGTTTTTTTAGGTTCGATTCGTTATAATATGAATAAGGGGAGGTGATGTTATGAAAGTCATCATCACTGGCATGAATGGGACGGTTGCGCCATGGATAGCGAAAGTCTATACAGCCAAAGGCTATGAAATCATACCTTATGACCGCAGCGTGGTTTCCATCGACGATGAATCCGCAATTCAAAAATTCATCGAATCTCACGACCCACGGGTCATCATCCACTGTGCCTTAGGTCCTATAAGTTGGGCAGAAATATTGGCTAAATTGGCACGCATGCTCGATATCACCTTTGTTTATACTTCAACCGTATCGGTATATGGTAATCATCAAAAAGGCCCATTTGTCGTATCAGACCCTGTGATCCCCAATGATGATTATGGTACCTACAAGAAAGCGTGTGAAGATGCTTGTATCGCCATTAACCCTAAAGCTTATATTTTAAGATTAGGTTGGCAAATTGGTTATGATGAACATCAAAATCAAATGCTACACTACATCCATGAACAAATGAAAGCCCAAGGCGTGTGTAAACTCTCTTCAAGATTCTACCCTTCAGCCTCATTCTTAGAAGACACAGCCAAAGCCATCTACCATGTGGTCTTGCATTTACCACCTGACATTTACTTACTCAATAGTAACCACAAATACAGCTTATATGAGATTGGCCTGTATTTAAAGAAGTTACATCCGTTAATTAAGATTGAAGAGGATACCGCATTCATTTATGACAATCGGATGTTCGATATCCGTGTACCGATTAAAAAACTATCAGAATTGATAGGTTAGTCTTTGTTTTTACTAATTCATTTCTAAAACCATTCTAATCTCGTTGATAAATGAGATTGAATGCACTATAATGAGAGAAACTAGAGGAGGATTTTATTACATGAAATATGGTTATGGTTGGGTATTAAAATTTGTACTTGCTGCCATCCTACTTGGGGTAGGCATCTATATGGTATTTGCCAATGAGGTTGTCTACTTGATTACAGGTGTGGTCATTGTCATCTTTTCATTGTTTAGGGTGGTTCCTTTATTAAAAACACTTAAAAAAGAAGTGCTCAGAACCATCAATTTGATCGAAATCATTTTTGATACCATCATTGGTGGTGTGCTCATATATGTCGCTGCAACCGGTCAAATGGATAATAGCGATTTATGGAAAGAAGTCTACCGTTATTCACTCGCTTTCTTCTTCTATGCTAGAGCGTTGGTGTTCTTGAACTCGGTTGTCTTCCTTGGTGAAAAAACAGAAATTCCAAAATTTTGGATTCACATCCTAGCGATTACCTTAGGTACTTATATCGCTGTCACACCAAACTTCTCTTATGAAACTGTAGGCATCTTCTTACTCATCGTATCGTTGATTGGTGCTGGATACCTAGGTGTCGATGGTTTTGGTGGTTATAAGAAGTATCGTCAATTCCAACTTGAACTTAATCAAGGCAAAGAAAAACAAAAAGAAGTTGAAAAGCAAAAAGAAGTTATTTTGGATGAACAAAAAGAAGAACGTCCATACGTGAATTAGTAAAAAGGCTTAAATATGCGAAAAACCACTATTTTTTAGTGGTTTTATTATTTTCTGATTTAAGGTAAAATGGGGTTGTCCACGATTCATAGAGCGATTCTAGTTTGCGTGGGTAGTGGTTTTTATAAGGAAATTGTATCCTATGAGTGAGGTGAGTCCATGAACACAAAAACAACTGGGCAGTTTATTGCGAAAAAACGAAAAGAAAAGAAAATGACTCAAAGTGAATTGGCTGAAATATTGCAAGTAACCGACAAAGCCATCTCACGTTGGGAGACTGGTGAGGGGTACCCTGAAGTCACCATTCTACCTAAACTCGCTTACACTTTGGGCGTGTCTGTCGATGAATTATTGAATGGTGATCAAGCGATTGGTTGTGAAACCACTTCCGTCAAAGTTGTATCTTTATTTGAAATGATCTCACGTGTATCACTCGCGTTTATATTATTTGGATTGTTGATTGGGATAGGTCTGATTTATTTGAAGGAAGACAAATTTGTGAGTTTGATTCCATTATCCATCGGGTGGTTCATTGGGTTTGTCATTTACCAATATGGCAAATACCAATTCATTCGAGCATCGGTGTTCAATGATTTGGATAAGTTTACGATTTATCGTCAATCTAAACTTCAAATCGTTACACTCATCTCTGCCATCGCGATTTTATTACCACAATTTATTTTAAAATACATCGTGGAAGAAATGGGCTATGGACTGGTATATGTGCTGAATGATCATTATTGATTTCTTAAGTTTCTTATGGTCAGCTGCAGTGGCCTTGATGTTATCAATTCCCATATCGATGGTTGTCTTGAAAATGTATAAATCTGTAACTTACAAGCACGAAAGCATCGTTCATAATCAAAATATTTATCGAACCATTATGATTGGGATGTTCCTATTTGTATTTATTTTCTTCGGTATCTTGATCTATGATTTTGTTTGGGGTACGATGAATCGCTTGATTTTCTTCATTCCAATTGTCATTTTGTTACCTAATGTCTATTTAGCCATCGTTGATAAAAAAGGTGCCATTGGCTTATTGATTTCCATTGTATTATCCATCGGTTTAATCATCACAGGTATGTCGCACGATGGTACAGTGCCATTCGATCAACCTGGTGAGTTTATGGAATATTTTGATTATTCATTCGCATTCTTTTTAATCACCTGGGTGGGTTCAACCCTGATGATGATTTATGAGGTTAGAACAGAACAAAGATACAATGAACGCTTCTTCAGCTATTTAAGAAATGTCATCATCACTTTAGCGTTTGTCGTACTATTCTTCACGTATACACATAGAAGCATGCATGCTTTTCCTGGATTCATTACCATTCCAGCCATTTTGATTGGCTTTGGTTTTGAATTGCTATTTAGAAATCCAAAGTACCTAAAAAGAGCATTCGAAATTTTGGTCCTTTCCATGGTAGTCATCCTGCTACTTAGTTTGACACAACCTATTTTATATACTAAGCACCGTTTCGATGCCTATCTATGGGATGTCGTAAAAGGCTTTAGTATTGTCAATCCTGCATTCAATGTTCATGGTACCTACTATATATTAATTCCACCGATTGGTTTGTTTGTATTGATACTATTGTTCGGTGTAAAACACTTCTTGTTGAAAAACAAATGGATTCACTTAGGCATAGATACTTTGTTTTCAATACTATTCCTAGCATTGGCTTTGTTCACGTGTATCCTTTCCTTTGATTTTAGTAGTATGATGATTCAAGTCATCAGTTACTATCCTTCTGGCATCGCGGCTGGTGGATTTATGTGGATTACCGTTGGGTTATCCATGTCCATCTTAACTTGGATCAACACGGCCATTCGAATGATTGATCAACCAAACTTATAACACACACCCCCCCGTTTTGTGTGGTTATATAACAAAGGCGCAGACCCCCTGAATCTGCGTCTTTTATTTTTGTTAAATTAGGTATTGTGTTTCGCACAGTACTGTTGTATACTGGTATTGTGCAAGACACAGTAGGGGGTATGTATGAATTCACAATTCAAAAAAGGGATCCTCGAGATGTGTATTCTAAAACTCATTGATGATAAAAAAATGTATGGGTACGAAGTGATTGATACACTTTCAAGCATCATCGATGTGTCTGAAAATACCGTTTATCCCATTTTAAGACGACTGACCACCTTAGGGTATTTCGACATTCAAATGGAAGAAACCGCCTATGGTGCGCCACGTAAATATTACGTTACTACCAAATCAGGTAAAGAAGCATTGAAGTTGTATCAGGATGAATGGAGTTCATTCTTATCAGGGGTCATGAAGATCATGGAGGAAAAACAATGAAAGCAGATTATTTAGTATCACTCAAAGAGGCATTAAACAAATACACCAACAATTACGCAGATATCAAAGACATTCTCAAAGATTATGAAGAAATGTATGATGACGCTTTATCCTCAGGTAAATCGGAAGCGGCTGTTGAAGCGATGTTGGGAGACCCACACGAAGTGGTCGAAGCTTTAAAAGACACTCTAACACAAAAACAAGTCAGACGTACACAAGGCAATAAAATCGTCGCTGTATCGCCATTTGTCGCAACCATCTGCTTCTTCATCAGTGGGTTCTATTTCGATGGTTGGCAATACGGATGGCTCTTCTTCTTGATGATTCCGATGTTGGGCATTATATTCAACTCACCAAGACGCGACCGTATCGTCGCATTAGCGCCGTTTATATCCGTCATCGCGATGATGTTGATTGGATTTCTAACAGGGTATTGGGAATATGCTTGGTTGCCATTCTTATCGATACCGGTTTTGGGTTACTTCACCCATGGTAAAAAACTCGATGCGTGGGTATTCTTCATGCTCATCGTTTTAGGTATTACAGGGTATGTTGTTTTCGGCCAAATGTATGGATTCAACGTCTCTTGGCTATCATTCGCACCTGCGATTATTTATAGTATTTTAAGAGGCGATATCGCCATCAATTTTGGCAATCTCAAGGGTCAAGAAAGACGTAAAACCATCTTATTCTTGGGTTTTAGTATCAGTATGATTGCGTTATTCCTATTGATAGGTTATTTCTATAACGCTTGGGCATGGAGTTGGCAATTTGTTTTATTCATCCCGATGATGGCTATATCTTTATTTGGTAGAGCGAACATCATCGCCCTCATGCCATTCATTTCAGTCATCGTTTTCTATTCATTGGGTTACTTCTTCGATTTATTCCATATCTCGTGGATTGCTTTCTTATTGGTACCCATCACAGCCATTCTCGCATCGAAAAACTAGAGGGTAAAACCTCTTTTTTTTCATTTTAATTGTATTGTATAAAATTAAATTGTATACAATGCTTTTTAGTTGAAATTAGAAATAATTGTTGGTAGACTATAACAAGAAAGTGATAAAGTTGTTATACTATAGATAAGTAAACCCACAGGAGGAAAATATGCATCCTTATTATGAACCGTTTCTAAAGCTCGTCAATGAAGAAAACAAAGACGAAGCGATGACTTATGTATTAAACTTATTGAAAGATAAGAAAATTGAATTGTATGATTTATATGACTTCTTCTTAAGACCTGTTTTGAATGAATTCGAATGTAGCTCTGAAGATGAAGAAATTTGTATTTGGAAAGAACACGTGAGAACATCGATTGTTCGTACCATCCTCGAATCCACTTACCCTTACTTGATTGAAATCAAGAAGACAGTACCAAAGAATCATCAAAAAGTGATGGTCGTTTGTCCAAGTGAGGAATTCCATGAAGTCGGTGCCATCATCGTCACCAATTACTTCTCGCTGGCTGGCTTTGATGCACAGTACATCGGTGCCAATACCCCTAAAAATGATATTTTATCGGCTGTAAAAGCGTTGAAACCCGATTACTTAGCTTTATCTGTGACCAATTATTATAATCTTGTCGTGACCAAACAAATCACCGAACAAGTCAAAGGCTTATACCCCAATGTAAAAATCATTGTAGGTGGCAATGCCTTCAATAAACCTGGTGCCTTAGACCATTTGGTGTATGATTATCACCTCACAAACAAAGAAGATATTTTCGAATTGGGAGGTAAAAAGAAATGAAACTCGCCTTCCAAATCGCATCTCGGTTTTTAAAATCAGGTAAACTTCAAACCTTATTCATCATCTTAGGGATTGGTGTGGGTGTATCGGTTCAAGTATTCATTGGGGCGTTGATCTCAGGGCTTCAAAAAAGCTTGGTAGATACCACCATTGGTAACAGCTCTCAGATCACCATTACCCGTACCGATGAAGGTTACATAGACAATTATGACGCTTTGATCGAAGACATTCTCGCAAGCGATTCACGTATTCGTGTCGCTGCAGGAAACTTCAATGTCGCTGGTACGTTAGAAAAAAACAGTGATACCTTACCCGTCTTGGTTCGTGGGTTTGAACTCAGCCAGGCCGATGGTATTTATAAATTTACAGAAAAGCTCACTGAAGGCAGACTACCAAACGCTAACAACGAAGTCATCTTAGGTATCTTCTTCAAATCCGAATTCAATTTAAATGTGGGAGATACCATGACAATACAAGTCCCACTCAAAGGCAACACCACATTAACTGTGGTAGGTTTCTTCGATTTTGAAGTGAAAGCCATCAATGAGTTGTGGGCAGTGTCTACATTAAATACCACCCAAACACTCTTCCAAGTGGGCGATGTGGTTTCATCCATTGAATCTCAAGTACGTGAATCTGCTTATTTTGAAGCCGATGCCATCTCAATTAAGGTTTCAGAACAAATCGGGTCTGATTATGTGACTGTAAACTGGATTGAAAATAACTCATCCTTACTCTCTGGTTTACAAGGTCAAAGCATTTCTTCATTGATGATTCAAGTATTCGTCTTGATTTCTGTTGTATTAGGGATCGCTTCCATCTTAGCCATCATCGTTTTACAAAAATCCAAACAAATTGGTATTTTAAAAGCGATGGGTATTAAAAACAGTGACGCTTCCTTGATCTTCTTATTCCAAGGTTTGATCTTAGGTATCTTTGGTGCACTGACAGGGGTTTTATTAGGTATAGGTCTATTGGTATCTTTCCAAACCTTCGCGATTGACACCACCACCGGTGACCCAGTGATACCGCTCAACATCGAATATAGTTTCATCGCCCTATCCGCCTTAATCGCGGTGGGTGTATCCACCGTGGCTGCTTTAGTACCAGCCCGCAAATCGTCTAAATTATCTGTCATCGAGGTGATCCGCAATGCTTAATCCCGTCATGGAACTCAAAGGCATCACCAAAGTGTATGGTGAAAAAATCAAAACACAAGTATTGTTTGGTGTCGATTTACAATTTGAAGCAGGTTCATTCAACGCCATCATTGGTCAAAGTGGGTCTGGTAAATCCACTTTAATGAATATCTTGGGTACTTTAGATAACCCAACCGATGGTGAAATATTCATCAATGGGCAAAATACCAAACAAATGAAACCCAATGAGGTTTCATTCTTAAGAAATCAGAACATTGGATTCATCTTCCAATTTCACTACCTATTACCAGAATTCACAGCGTTAGAAAACGTGCTCATGCCTTATAAGATTTCAAAACAAAAAATTACCCAAGAAATCCTAGATAGAGCCCATGAACTCTTAGATTTTGTCGGTTTAACCAAGGTCAAAAATAACCTCGCTAAAAATATGTCTGGGGGTCAACAACAAAGGGTCGCGATTGCGAGAAGTTTGATCAATACCCCTAAGATCATTTTGGCTGACGAACCCACAGGTAACTTAGATAGCGATTCAACCGAACAAGTGTATACGCTATTACGAGAAATCAACGCGAAATACAAAACCACATTCATCATCATTACGCATGATAGAAAGATTGCTGAAAAAGCCGATCGTATCATCGAAATTAAAGATGGTCGAATCAATATGGACGTTTTGAACAATTAAGAGACTTCATGTCTCTTTTTTTTATCATTTTTTTGGCACTCTATACTTGACAGTGCCAAGTTGTTGTATTATAATATAAGTGAACTTAGGGGATAAGTTCAAGAACAATAGAGAAAAGGAGCGATGTTTTATGTTGAGTTTACTCAAAAAAGACCGAGACTTCTTTGATAGCTTGTTCGACGAATTTAGAGTCGCACCATTTGGTAATGATGTCTCCATGAGAACAGATATCAAAGAAAATGACCATGGCTATGAATTGGCCATCGAAATGCCTGGCTTTGACAAGCAGGATGTAAAAGTGAGCCTAGATGAAGGGTATCTATTGGTAGAAGCGGAAAGAAAGCATGAAACCAATTCAGATGATCCTAAAGGCAAATTTATCCGTCGTGAACGCTACTATGGCGTCATGAGACGCAGTTTCTATGTGGGGGATGTCCACATGGATGAAATCAAAGGGTCCTTTGATAAAGGGGTCTTGAAAATTCAAATCCCGAAAGAATCCAAGAAAATTGAAACCAAGAAATATTTGGAACTTGAATAATGAAAATCGGAGCCGTTTTTGGCTCCGATTTCTTATTTAACAGCTCTTCTGTTTTTGTTGTTTTGATTGCGTTTAGGTTGTTGGACTTTTAAGTAGTTATTCACTGGCTTGGTCGGTCCAAGCTTGCTTTTAGGGGCTAAGTTTTTTAATCCGTTCATATCCTTCTTCTCCGGTTTTTGTTCAGGTTGTTCTTTTTTTGTCTTCGTTTTTGGTTTGGTATCGTAATTTGGTTTGAGTGGGTTGAATGCTTTTGTTTTCGGTTGACTACTGGTTTTTGGTTGAGCTGGCTTATTGGTAGACTCTTTAGTCACAGGGTAGCCATGCGCAATTTCTGGAATCGTCATCTTGATGTGTTTCTCAATGTCTTTTAAGAGGCTAAGTTCTTTAGGATCACACAAAGATATGGCTTTACCATCTAACCCAGCACGTCCGGTACGACCAATGCGGTGGATGTAGGTTTCAGGGGTTTCAGGCAAATCATAATTGACCACGAAACTGAGCGCTTCGATGTCAATCCCTCTAGCAGCGATGTCGGTCGCGACCAAAACTTGTGTTTTGCCTTTTTTAAAGTTGAGTAGTGCACGTTCACGGGCACTTTGAGACTTGTTACCATGGATCGGTTCAGCCGACACATTGGCTTTTAAGAGTTCTGTCACGAGCTTATTGGCCGTGTGTTTGGTTCTCATGAAAACCAAGACCGATTTCATTTGATACGAGGTGATTAAATCCACCAATAGTTTGGTTTTATTGCCTTTATTGACATGATAAATCGATTGTTCAATGATGTCAATCGTTTGATTGACTGGGACAATCGATACACGCACAGGGTCATTTAAGATGGTTTTGGATAAGGTTTCAATTTCTTTTGGCATCGTTGCTGAAAACAACATCGTTTGACGTGCTTTAGGCACGAATTCGATGATTTTGTTCACATCTTTAATGAATCCCATGTCGAGCATACGGTCGGCTTCATCTAATACCAAGTAAGAAACCTGTTGTAAGGATATGAACCCTTGAAACATCAAATCCAGCAATCTACCTGGGGTTGCGATCAAAACATCGACGCCTTTGGCCAATGCTTCTTCTTGTTTCTTTTGAGAAACCCCACCATAAATCACAGCGCTTCTTTGATTGACAAATTTCGCGTATAAAGTGAAATTCTCATAGATTTGGCTCGCAAGTTCTCTGGTTGGTGTCAAAATCAACGCACGGATGTGTTTGTGGTTCGAATCGGGTTTTTCGATATATAGGTTTTGTAGGATGGGTATCGCGAACGCAGCGGTTTTACCGGTGCCTGTTTGCGCACTACCTAAAATGTCTTTTTTGCTTAAAAGCACAGGGATCGCGTCGGTTTGTATGGGGGTAGGTTCTTTATACCCTGCGATTGCGATTGATTTTAAAATGGGGTCAATAATGTTTAATTCTCTAAATGTCATGTCGTTTCACTTTCTTCAAAAAAAATATGAGGTGTTTGGTAACACCCCATAAAAATTGCTTTTATATTTTTGTTACAACCCAGTATACCACGATAGAACGTAAATGCATACACTTTTGTTTTTTTATTGTATTTCAAGTTTTCGATCGATGATCATATAGGTCAAAACGTAGAAAGCGACAGAAAGCACGAAATAGGTGCCTACGAATACCCAAATCGAATTGAAGTCTTCAAGGAATGCACTACTAAAAGTCATATAAGCACCTAAGAAAATAGATGTGATTACATTGACCACTTGACCAATCGCGAAGTATAACAAAATCCCGATTAAAATCTTCTTCTCACCTTTATAAATCATATTGAGTAAGGCGAATAGGAAGAACAACATCCCAATCATATAGAGTGCATAAGTAAAACCTGCGGTAATGATGGTATAGGATTCATAAGGGTTTTGAATGACCAAATCGATGAGTTGTCTAAGGATTGTAAATACGTTTTCTCTAAACGCGGACAAAATGAATAAGGAAGTCGCGAACATACTGACCAATACAGAAACAATGAGCCACATCATATTGATTAAGACCTTAGATAACATGATTTCGATGGTGGTTGCTGGGGTAGTGAATAATAAATACCCCGGTTTACCAAAGACACGTTGGCCTAAGTTGATGATGATGGTATAGAAAGTAAACAACATCGTAATCCCCACCAATGTGAATAACAAACTGGTGAATGTGGCTGCTGCAGAAATACTTTGAACATTAAAACTGAATGACGTGATGACTGTGAGTAAAATCACAGCGGCATAGATTGGTAAAAACTTACGATACGAGGATAAAATCTCGTGTTTCATCAATTTAGCGAGCATATCTGAACACCTCCTTGAATATTTCAAGCAGTGATTTGTTTCTTTCCATGATGAGTTCATCTAGGTTTTGATGTAACATCACTTCGCCTTGTTTGAGGAAGACCACTTCGTCAAACAGGTTTTCAACATCATAAATTTGATGGGTCGATAACAAAATCGTCGCTTCAGAATTACGATAATTCATGATGGTTTCTAGAATAATTTCACGAAGTGCTGGGTCAACCCCACCAATCGGTTCATCAAAGATGTATAATTTCGCATCCCTCGATAATACCATGGCCAATTGAAGCTTTTCTTGGTTCCCTTTGGATAGTTTTCGAATCAAATCACGTGAAGGGATTTGAAATTGATACATCAATTCATTGAAACGCAGTGGGTTAAAATCGCTATACATGTCTTCAAAATACTTCTTTAAATCATCAATTTTCATCCAGGATTCAAAATAGAGTTGGTCTGGTAAATAAGAGACCACTTGCTTGGTTGCTGGAGAAATCTGATTGCCATCAATCATAACATTACCTTCAAATTGTTGTAAAAGGCCTGTTAAGATTTTGATGAGGGTTGTCTTACCCGACCCATTGGGTCCGAGTAAACCAATGATCTTCCCTTTGGTGAGGTCTAAGTTGACATTCACCAATGCTCTGGTTTGACCATAGGATTTATTTAAGTTCTTAATACTGACAATATTGTCCAAATTGATCACCTCTAGTTATGATTATAGACTCTTTCAAAAGTATTGTATATATCTAATTTGATTTTTAATATTCATTTGAAGTCTATATCTTTTTTCTACAACCCCATTATAGTAAAAGATTGTGTCAAAGTTATGAACAAATCAAAAAAAGAAAAAAAATGTGCCATAGACACATTTTCAATCGATTTTAATTTCAAACTCACCCTTGACCCAAGCATCGATCCAAAAGGCATCGGTGGGTTTTAATGGCGAAGGCAATGCGTTTTTATCATAAAAATCCAAACCATGGGATTCATCATCTTTAGTTAATTTAGGTTTCTTATCGAGTTTGACATAAAATACAACCACGACATAGTGGGTAACATCCCCATTGGGATACACCGTTATTTGATCGTCCCCTGAATAAATCCCAAATAAGGACAAGTCTGTAATTTCAATACCGGTTTCTTCAAAAAGTTCTCTTTTCGCTGCGTCTTTCAATTTTTCATTGAGTTCTACGTTCCCCCCTGGGGTACCATAATCGTTCGTATCGCTTCTGTGTTGTAAGAGGATTTGATTGTTGTATTCAACGATGATGCCTGTGGATACACTACGAATCGGGGTGTGTCCAACGATACTTCGGATATCTTTAATATAATTAGGCATAGGATGGGATCCCATCAAAGGTGACTGTAGACATGCGCTTTAAGGAATAATTGAATAGATGTCCGTTGATATCCACTTGGATGAGCATGTCAGCGTTGGTTTTGTTATGAGCAACGATGACTAATGACCCATCTGGATTCAAATACGCACCTGTCAATAAATTCGGTGACGTTGATTTCGCATCCACCCGTCTCGCATCTTTGTCGATGAACTTAGAGAAATGACCAATCATGTAGTATTCTTCATTGAGGGTAAAACTGTCAGTCCCATCCACAGTGACCACACCTCTACAGTTGGTACAACCCCCATTTTGTGGTCCATCTTGGGTATCTAAAGCCAGATTCCATAATAACACCGAACGTGAACCATAATTGAGTGACCCTAAAAAGACATTTTCGAGGTTCCAACTGATGTTTGAACCAAAATTGGTTGCCCAGCGTCCACCCGAACATTCGGTAAACCAAATATCTCGGTCTGGGTGGTTGGTTTGAATCGTTTGTTGAGCTGTATAACTGCCTGCATAACAGTGGAAAGCAACACCATCTAAATAGGGTTCTATATCTTCATTATTCAATAATGCTTGTGGGTAGAAGGTATTGTCCCAGTTGTGATCATACCCAATGATCTTGGTATCGATTTGATTTTCTTCAAATTTCGGTCCCAACACTTTTAAGAAATTGATCTGTTGAGCCACAGTCATCAGCATCGAAGGGTAACCACTGGTTTCATGTAGCGGTTCATTTTGTGGGGTAATCGCGTAAATGGGTAAACCTTGAGCTTCATAAGCTTCGATGAATTTAACGAAGTAATCCGCATAAGTAGCGTGATAAATCGGATTGAGTGAGCCCCCATTCAATTTTTGAGGGGATTTCATCCATGCAGGTGCACTCCACGGCGAACCCATGAGTTTTAAGTCTGGGTTCAAGGCCAAGGCTTGTTGTAAGCGGGGTACAACGTATAATAAGTCTCTTTGAATGGAAAACTGTTCTAATGTCAAATCTGTGCCACTGGTGAGGTCATTATACGTATAGTTATTTAAAGCGAAATCGGACGCCCCCATCGGGATGCGTACGAAATCGATACCGATGCCAGAGGTACCAAACAACGCTTCCATGACTTCATTTCGTTTCGATTCGTTTAAATTAGACAATACATAAGCAGCAGACTCAGACATCGCCGCGCCAAAACCATCGATGGTTTGATACTTCTTTTTGGTATCCACCGTGATTTTATAGATGGAAGGATTCGCTTCATCGGTTTGGATTGGAATACCTTCTTGTAAGAGGGCAGATTTATCACCTGCCGTTAAATAGGGGGTAAATGTATAAGACTGAATGGATTTCTTTTGACAACCTGCCAGTACCAATAACATCGTACTGAGTGTCAATAAAATAACTTTTTTCATATGGCCACCTCATGAAAAGAAAAACTGCACGCTTTTATCATAACATGATAACGTGCAGTTTGTTCATTTTATTATGCTGAATGTCCTAGATTATAAGCTTGCTTATTGACTTCAATCAAGTGTTCTTTCTTAGAACCAAAGAAATATTTAAGCGCTTCTAGAATGGTTTCTTCTGAAAACAAGTTATTTTGTTTGAGGTAAGCCCCCAATAATACGAAGTTAATCGTTTTCGATTCACCTATAGATAATGCCAGCTCATTGGCTTTAACGCCTTTGGTTTGGTATTTAGGTTCTTCAGCAATTTGGACTAAAGACGCATTATATAACATGAAGCCATCGGATTTGACGGTATGTTTGAATTTTTGATAACTTGGTTCATTGAGCACAATCAAATCATCGGAATCTTTAAATACAGGTGAATAAATTGGGGTATCGGATATGGTTACCATACAGTTGGCTGTCCCACCTCTGGTTTCTGGACCATAGGTCGGCACCCAAATGGCATGCATCCCTTTTAAAGTAGCGCTATACGCGAGTACTTGACCCAACAACATGACCCCTTGTCCACCAAATCCAGCGATACGAATGGTTTTAGTCATGTTTGGTCACATCCTTATAGACACCTAATGGGAATACAGGCACCATCTTCTCATCGACCCATTTCATAGCGTTGATCGGTGTCATACCCCAGTTGACTGGGCAAGTGGATAAGACTTCAATCATTGTAAAGCCTTTCTTTTCTAGTTGTAAAGAAAAAGCTTTCTTGACTGCATTTTTGACTTTTTTAACGTTTTGTGGCCCAGTGAGTGCAACTCTTTCGAGGTATGCTACCCCTTCGATGTGTGAAAACATTTCACTGATTTTGATTGGATAACCTTGATTGTGTGGGTCACGTCCACCCTGAGAGGTGGTTGTTTTTTGACCAACCAATGAAGTTGGCGCCATTTGACCACCAGTCATACCGTAGGTCGCGTTATTGACAAAGATGACGGTGATGTTTTCGCCGCGGTTCGCCGCGTGAATCGTTTCTGCGATACCGATCGAAGCAAGGTCGCCATCCCCTTGATATGTAAATACAACATTATCCGGTAAAACACGTTTGATGCCTGTCGCGGTTGCACAAGCTCTACCATGTGGGGCTTGTTGCATATCACAGTTGAAGTATTCATAAGAAAATACTGAACAACCAACGGAAGCGACACCAACGGTTTTACCTAAGACGCCAAGTTCAACTAAAACTTCGGCTACAATTTTATGCAAAATACCATGTGTACACCCTGGACAATAATGCGTTTTGTTTTCAGTAAGACCTAATGATTTCTCGTATCTGACGGTCATGATATCACCCACTTCTTAAAGTTTATGATGGCATCTCTGATTTCAGTTGGATCTGGAACCATCCCGCCAGTACGCCCATAAAAGGCGATTTCATGTCTGCCTTTATTCGCGATTTCAACGTCATCCAACATTTGTCCTAAAGACATTTCAGTGACTAAAATACCTTTACAAGAACTTGGAATGAGGTCAAATGCTTTTTTCGGGAACGGCCAAACAGTAATTGGACGAATCATACCGACATTGATACCCACTTCTTTGAGCATTTCGATCGAGCTTCTCGCGATTCTCGCAACCGACCCGTAAGCCACGATGACATAATCTGGGTCTTCCATATTGATCATTTCGAATCTGACTTCATTTTGCTTGATGGCGTCATACTTCGCTTTTAGGTTTAAATTGTGTTCTTCTAGTTTTGGTGCATCTAAATATAACGAATTGACAATGTTCCTTCCGGCATGATGGTCTGTGCCAATCGTTGCCCAAGGTTTGTCTGGTAGTTTTCTTTTTGGTACTTCTTTGTCTAAATCGACGCCTTCCATCATTTGACCAATGAGACCATCGATCAAAATCATGACTGGATTACGATAGGTATCGGCGATGTCGAAACCTTCTTTGATATAGTCGACGGTTTCTTGAATCGATTCAGGGGCGATGACGACCAAATGATAGTCACCATTCCCACCACCACGGGTGGCTTGATAGTAGTCTGCTTGAGAAGGTTGAATCCCACCTAAGCCTGGACCACCACGCATGACAGATACGATTAGGCATGGCAATTCAGCCCCAGCAATGTAAGAAATCGCTTCTTGTTTTAAAGCAATTCCCACAGACGATGATGACGTCATGACGCGCTTACCGCACCCTGCCGCACCATACACCATGTTTATCGCTGCAACTTCTGATTCTGCTTGAACGAAGACTTTACCATGTTCCGGTAAATACTTCGATAAATATTCTGGTACCTCATTTTGTGGGGTAATCGGATACCCAAAATAGGCATCTACACCGGCTTTGATGGCGGATAAAGCAATCGCTTCATTCCCTTTGACGAGTTTTTTAGGCATCGTTTTTTACCACCTTAATGACAGAATCTGGACAAATGATTGCACAAAATGTACAACCAATGCACTTGTCGATGTCTAATACATCCACGAGTGCGTAACCAGAGGCATTCATGCGGGTATTGGACATACCCAAAATTTTAACAGGACAACTGTTGACGCACAGTTCGCAGCCCTTGCAGGCATCGTTGTTAAAATCGAGTTGATACTTAGCCAATAGAATCACTCCTTATCTTTTGGGTATATAGTTATCGTGTAAGTTTTTAATGGTTTCGATTCTGTTTTTCGCAAACACTTTGGCTGCTTGTTGAGTGTGGATATCTTGAACTTTTGAGATTTCAAAGATTTCTAATAGACGATCATAAATCAATTTAACATCTGCATGAGCCTTTTCTTGAGGCCAGTTCATCAATTCAACGTAGACGTTGATTAATCCACCCGCGTTGATGACAAAGTCTGGGGCATATAAAATGCCACGTTCTTTGATCATTGGACCATGGATATCTTCATCTAGTAAGACGTTATTGGCAGTACCTGCAATGATTTTCGCTTTGATTTGTGGGATAGTTTGATTGTTGAGTACGCCACCTAATGCGCATGGAGAGAATACATCGACATCCAAGCCATAGATTTGATCCGGGTTCACGAATTCCACTTCTGGATGTTCGTTTTTCATTCTTTCAATGTATTTAGGGTTAATTTCTGAGAAATAAATCTTCTTCGCACCCAATTCAACGAGGTGGTTGATGAGGTAATAACCTGTTTGACCTGCGCCTTGAACTGCGAATGTGTATTTGGAAATGTCTTCATTACCAAAACGATACTTTAAGGATGCTTTGATACCATATAAGGCACCTAAAGCAGTGACAGGGGATGGGTTCCCCGATTTACCTTCTAATCCGACAACGAAGTCTGTTTCCATATGGACATAACTCATGTCTTTGGTGCTGGTATTAACGTCTTCAGCGGTGATGTAACGACCATTTAAGGATTGTACATATCTACCTAATGCTCTGAAATACGCTTCGCTCTTAACTTTGGTAGCATCTCCAATCAATACGGTTTTACCACCACCAAGGTTTAACCCTGCAGCTGCAGCTTTATAGGTCATTCCTCTAGCGAGTCTTAAGCAGTCCATAACTGCTGCGTCTTCTGATTCATAATTCCAGATTCTAGTGCCACCAAGGGCTGGCCCCAATGTGGTATTATGAATCACCGTAATACCTTTTAAGCCTGTAGTTCTATCATAGAAATAGACTACTTGTTCGTACTTGTGTTTTTCCATGTACTCAAAAACTTTAAATTCATTCATGTTAAATTTCTCCCTTCGAAATAAAAGCGTTTACATTGGTATTATAACATAGTTATATGGTTTTTATAACCACTATCTAATCAAGTGAAATTTTTTATATTTAATTGAAAAAAAGGCTTTGTGATTAAGCCTTTTTGTCATAGATAATTTGATATTTGTATTTAGCAGTATAGGTATAAGGGTCGATAAAGAAATTCTCTTCGAAATATCCATCAACGTAGTAATATTTAGGATTAACAGACGTAATATCAAAAATTCTAAACACTCTGTACTGTTTATCTTTTTCTTTAGATACTGATAACTCGTTCTTACTCACATAAAAAGTAGTATCCATTATATCTTTTGTTGACTTAACTTCTATAAATACTTTTTTAAGTTCACCTTGAATAAAATCAACAGATTCTATATCATAACCATAATTGTCAGATTCTATCGAGCACCACTTAATATATAAATCCGGATCAAGACCTAAGTCAATTAGTCTAATCCTTTCTATTTCTAGTGCTATTTGTTCACCTTTCAATCCTGTTTGATAATTATCCTTGGCTTGTTCTAAGTAATCTGTCTTCCTAAATATTTTCTCTGCTGTGATGCTAAGATATTTTCTTGAACGTAAAGATCCTTTTTGGACTTGAATTGGTTTTCTTTTTTGATCCCTTGCTTCTACAAAACTCTTCTTCAAGACTTTATCGATTTCCTCTAAAGCTTCGTCAATTTTTTCAATTCCATCATTAGGATTAATCAGACGAATAACATCGTCATAAGATTTGTTTCCAATAGAATCAATTATTTGTTCGTATTCATCTACTAATAGTTGCAGTGAAGAAACAAAATCATTTTCATTGAATGATGATAATTTATACTTTTTCGATATGATCGTTGTTTGAATATATCCTTTAGCTAGCTGAGAAATATCTGCTCCTAAATCCATTGGTTTAATAGAAAAATTATGAAGTTTCACAAAATCATCCTTAAGTTCATTTTGAAAATAATTGACCGTTCTTTTAATTATGTTATTGCGTTGATATGCGTTAATTTTCATATTCTTAAAATTCGTTATTCCTTGACTTAGTGCAATATATACAGAATCGCAATTTTTATCAAATAAAAGAACGATATATAAACCTTTTTGTGCAGAGGGGCTTATGCTTAGATTATTTGATAACAAGCAAATCCAAGGTATATCTGCATAAAATCCTTGACCAATACCAGGTTTGATGACAATATTAGGGTTCTTAATGTACCCGCTAATTATATTTGGCAATTTTTTCACCAAAATATCATAGTAAACGTCATTCGTGCTCACCTTTTTGCTAATTGTTGATTGCTTTAAAAGGTGCATTTTCTCAAAGTAACTTAAAAATGGATTCATCATGTTTCCTCCTAATCTACTTTTTTTCAAACAAGTTAAAAACAAACTTGTTAAATGTTAATTTGTAATGTTCATCCTCAATCGATGTTGGTAAAACAACCACACACGATAAATTTTGTTTCGAATTGGCTGATATCGTAACTTCATTATCGAATATACGACAATTGACAGGGTAACCCACATCATTACTCAACCTTGTGATGAATAGATTTTCAAGTTTGATTGTTTGTGACTCATCGTTCGTGTTTTCTATAGAGATTCTAAAGGTCAAATTTGACCCATTCTCATAAAATGCATCTACAACATAAATCAACCCATCTTGTTTGATATTCAAGTTATCGGCGTAACGAACAATCAAATCACTTTGTTGACAGCCAGACAGTGTTATGAGAAATAAGACCATAATTATATATATTTTTTTCATTGGATTAACCTCATCATTGATTTAATTATAACATTTCAACAAGAAAAAAACCGTAAGATTTTTACGGTTTAATATAAGCATAGCCTTGGTTTTGAAGTAAGACAATTTGATACACCCCACTCTTCACGATTTCTGTGCCAGGCAAGATATCGTTTGGGTTTAAATTTCTCGTTTTTAAAGAGTTCTCACATAAGTAATATTTCACGTTGGGTTCAAGCTTCACGGTGGATTTAATGAATAATTCTACCGCCTCCGAATTGATGATCACAGCGATGTTGATCACTGGGCTCACTTGAAGGAGGTTTTTGATGTTCATCGATAATAACGGCCATTTATGTCTCTCATCGATATGAAACAGTGCTTTCATGGGATTCTCCTTTATTATTTATAGTTTTTTGGTAACAATTCAGCTTCAATCATGCGTTTGAAATCCCAGTTCAAATGAGATTTTCGGTCAATTCGATAACTCCAAAAATAAAACCCATACGCTTGGTTATACACATAAAGCTGTGCATCGGCCAATAGTCTAACAAAAATATCGTGTGAGAAGACGTCTTTATAGTCTTCTTGTTTTTCTTTTAGACCTAAGGACCATTCTCCCACAATGACTCTGACAAACTTAGAGATGTCTTGAATCATTTGATGGCGTTCTTCAAGTACGACCTTCAAATGATTGAGTTCACCGCCGTTATAGATTTTAGGGTCAAAACAGTGGTATAAATGTAAATCAAATGCGACGTTTTGTTTGTTTTTAAAGAAGGTCTTCCAGACATCCAGTTTTGGTCTAAAAGCGTCATGGAACACAATCAGCTTTTGAGTGATTTTACGGATGGCTTTATAGCTTCTTTCATAAAAATCCAATATGATATCGATATCGATTGAACTGTGTGGTTCATTCAATACTTGGATGCCTAAGAAGGCGTCATTCTCATGATAGAGTTGTGTCAATGACTTCAAGACTTCGATCGTTTGATCGATGTTCTTTTTGTCTTTTGGCCAGTCGATGACACCGGTAATGCCACCATTGTCAAACCCATTTTGACACCCAGGTGCGGTGTGTAAATCCACCAAGATTTGAATGCCATAACGATTGGCATATTCAAAAGCCCTGTCGATGTGTTCTTTAGAACGGTGGTAGAGTTCAGTCCCTAAAAACCACCAAGGTACAGGCAATCTCACCTGTTTGACGTCATGTTCTTTTAAATACTTAAAGTCTTCTTCAGTGATGAAGGTTTGGTAATGTGCTTCTAATGCCCCATGCGGGTCTTTGTGGTGTTGCATAAAGTGGGTTTCATCTGGTCCGGATAAGCCTTCGAATAATGCAGGTCTCATCCACATTTCTAAGACAAACCAACCACCCAAATTAACACCTTTAATGTTCGCCATAATATCGTTCTCCCTACTGTATTATATCACATTACTTTTGAATGATTTCATCATAAAGCTTATCAAAATCGAGGTCTAAAAATGGTTGATTGTCGCGGATAAGATTGAGGTATAAGTTGTTATATTTTTCAGTGAAAGGATCTGTTTTTTGTGTACTTCGTTTCAAAGCCACATATAAAATGATCATTCTCAACCTAAAGAATAAATCGAGTGTCTTGAAATCTCTTTTGGTGATGGTGTGTTTCTTCATATACCCTTTCATCAATTGAATGATGAAATCCTTTGAAACATTTTGTCTATTAGGATTGAAAAAGACAGTATAAAAAACCGCGATGGCTATGTCACTCATAAAATAGAAATAGGCTGCATCATCAAAATCAAATACCGTAAGCTGGTTTTCATTATCCACCAAGAAGTTAGAACGGTGGATATCGGTATGGATAAGCCCGTAGTTTGAACTTGTCATTGGGATTTGTTTGATTTGATTCATCACAGAGATTAAGGCGTCATACACAAATAGGTCTGTTTCATCTAAATATTTCTTACAATCCACAATCAACGGGTCTTCATACCAGGTGAACCTTCTGTCGATATTGAATGAAGGTTGGTAACCCATCGTGATGTGGTGAAAACCACCAATCGTTTGACCGTACTGATCCATCAAATCAGGATTATTTAATATATCGGTTGGTCGATTGCCCACCGCTTTTTCTGTCGATGACAAGGTAAAATAACCCTCATCAAGGGGGATTCTGTGGGTATAGTTGCCATGACGAGTAAGGGTTGGTTTGGATACCCTACCACCATTTAGAAATAAGTAGTTCACGAAATCAAACTCTGAATCGATTTGATCTTTGGTTCTATGGGAACTGTGTGTCACTTTCAGAATATAACTTTGTTGGTGCTTCGTGTATTCATAGACAAATGATTCAAACCCACCTAAAAGCTTGAGTGAACCTTCATCCATATCATAAAGAGTTTTCGCACCTTCTAACATCGATTCATCGAATAATGCTTTGATTTTTGGTTCCATCGGTACCTCCTTAGAAAAAATATCCCAAAAGGGATACTTACATTAACGATTCGGTTCCCATTTACAACGCACTTTAGAAACAATCTTTTCTTCTTTCTTCAGTGCTTTCATGGCTTTTTCGACGACTTTGGTATCGAGACCTGATTTGGCTTCGATTTCCTTTTGAGATAACGGGATCCCTGCGTCTTCTAATACTTGTAAAACTTTGTTTTGTTCGTCCATGGTATTATCCTTTCTTGATGTCCTTTTTGAATTTATTGAAGAGTTCCATATTGAGTAACAATAATAATGGGATGACGTAAACCGATACCGCGAGCACCGTTTCAAAATAACCATTCAGTGCTGTCAGTTTCGCTGGGTAGTACGCCCCATCGATCCATAAATAATGGATTGAATATCTTGGCAGTAATACCGCACCTTCGGTTTCAATAAAGAAGAAAGCCACTGTGAACCAAATGAAATATAGTATGGATAACGCTAAAGCTGTCGGGTTGGTTTTAACCTTAACTGCGTAGACACCATACAGGATATTGAATAAAATCATAGTAAGTAAAAAGAGTACAATGCCGGACGCCCCTTCATAGCGGGCAAATCCAAAGAGTAATTGAAGATAGATCAGTGTGAATACCACATATAAACCAAGGTAAATCCATTTTTCATATTTTTTCATGGCCATACCTCCTACCCTTATTATAAAACAAAACGTTTAGATTGTTGAGGTCTAAACGTCGAATAAATCGTAATCTTTTTTATTTTTTTGTTTTTTATCTTGATACATATTCAAATCGGCTTCATGGATGACTTTCTTTAAATCACTGTTGTGTGTCAGTTTCGCAATCCCATAAGAAATCGATACGATATAAGGTAAGGATTCTGAGGATTTTAAGATGTCGTGATTCAACCTTTTAGCAATCTTTTGAGCCAAGTCGGCTTCACAATCTTCTAAAATGATGACAAATTCATCGCCACCAAACCTAAAGAATAGGTCATTGGCGCGCAGTGATTCTTTGATCAATTTAGAGATGTTTTGTAAAACCATATCGCCCGCCAAATGACCATAGGTATCGTTGATGGCTTTGAGGTTATCAAAGTCAATCATGACGAGACTTGCTAACCAATCTGCATGATAGCGTTGTTCAAAATCATTGGCGTAGCGGTCAAAGTAACTTCTTGAATACGCGCCAGTCAATGAATCGATATCAGCGATCAAGGTGATTTCATCTTTCAAGGTGTTGGTTTCTTTGACAATCAAATCTGCCTTTTGATAAATCAAGGTATTGAATATGACAAACGAGATGATGATGATCATCACCAAAGCGATGACCACGTATTTGACGATTGAATTGGTGTTCCCATAAAGGTCACTGTTATCCATCGAGATGACGTAAAAGATTTGATTGCCATTAAAGGCACCGACATAATCGATGTGGTCTTCATGGACATAAACGATTTTATTGTCTACAACCAGGCTTCTACCTTCTGTATAGATGGCTTGTAGTTCTGAATCATTTTTGAATAATTCGAATGACAACGTGTCATTGGATGACGCTGTGTCACTTAAATCAAAATAAATCATTAAATAGCCAATGTTGGTGACATTCATCGTCACTGGGTAGGTCACACGTAAGACGTTCTTATTTTCTAATGGTATCAATTCATGGTCATAAAAATCATAGATGATGTCATCATACGTATAGGTTTCTACAGGTGTACCATACGTCGATAAAACAAATTGATTGGTACCTATTTCAGCGTAGATGACATGGTCAAACAAAGCCATATTGGCAGGAAAGGCCGCAGTAAAATAAGCAGTCACTGCTGCTTGGTCGATGGTACCCTCCCAATATTGTTTCATTTTCATTTTGGTATCGTAGTTAGAAGCAATGATGTTGGCTTCTTGAAGCGATGTTGAAATGAACGATTGAACCTTATCACGGTAGATTTCGGCAGCTGTGATGAAATTTAACCGCTTTTCTTTTTCAATCGTTCTCGATAATGGACTATAAATACCAAAAATCGTCATGAGCGACAGGAGGCTGATGAAAATGATCAAAAAGATTTTGATTCGTCTTAACAAGCCATCCATAGGTTTTTCTCCTACTCGAATATATGAACAAATACCTCTACGATATCTGGATCAAACTGTGTACCTGCGTGTTTTTGAATTTCTGCCATCGCTGCTTCATGTGATTTCTTCGGACGGTATGGCCTGTCTTGAGTGATGGCGTCATACGCATCGATGATCGAAACAATTCTCGCAATCAATGGGATGTCTCTGCCCTTCACTTGGTTAGGATAACCTTTACCATCGAAACGTTCATGGTGGTTTAAAATGCCTTCTGCGATCGGTTTTAAATCCACCGATGAAATGGCGATTTGATAGCCGATGAGCGGGTGTCGCTTCATGACTTCCCATTCATCGTCTGAAAGTGGTCCTGGTTTATTGATGATGTGGAATGGGACCCCAATTTTCCCGATGTCGTGTAACATCGCGAGTAAATATAGGTCATCCATGGTGGTTTGTTTCAAGCCCATTTTCGCACCGACCTTCAAGGCGATTTCGCCCATGCGTTCCATGTGGTCTTGGGTTTCTTGTGAGTTCGCAATCATCGTCGCTTTGATCGATGATAAAGAGTCACGGTTTGAACGGCTGTGCGCCAATAGTTTACGTCTGTGCATGAAATCTTCAGCACTACGAATGATGTCTTTGATAGAAGACGTATTGTCGAGTTTGGTTTCAAATCCACAAGACACGGTAAGTTGATACGATAAACCATTTGGGTCTTGATAGGTGAAGGCTTTCGCTTTTTCTTGAATTTCAATCATCGTATCGTAGGTATTTTGGCTGTTTGAATTTTTGAGTAACATCGAAAATTCATCGCCACCTGTTCTCGCCACCACAATGTCTTTCTTCTCATAGTTTCTCAAGATACTCGAGAAGTCCAATATGACTTGGTCCCCTGCAGCTCGGCCGAAATTGTCGTTAATCATCTTCATGTTGTCGATGTTAGCGATCAATACCCCAAATGGGTAAGCCCCTTGTTCATCTAATAGGGCGACAGAATCATCGAAAAAGAGACGATTATTCAATCCGGTGAGCTGATCATGATAAATCATGTGTTCGATTTCTAAATCGCGTTCACGGCGTTTATTGAGGTCAATGATGATACCTTCTAGCGCGATGGCTTTACCGAATTCGTCGTAGATGGGTTTGCCTTGTTCATAGACCCATTTATTTTTACCTTCTTTGGTGATGATCATGTATTCTTTTTCAAAGATTTGTTTATTGGCAATGACTTCCTCCCACTCTTTAACGAGCAGTTTACGATAGTTGGGGTGAATGATGTCATTGAAGGCGATTTGGTTGTTGTTTAATACCTCATTCACTTCATACCCTGTGAGGGTTTTGATACCTTCACTGATGTAGGTCATGGTCCAATTCTCATCGACTTGACAACGGTAAATCATCCCTGGCAGATGATCCACCAAGATTTGTTTAGTATGTTCACTTTGTTGTAAGTCACGTTTTAAGCCTTGAAGTTGTGAAATGTCTTGGAAAGAGATGACAAAACCGATTTCACTGGTTCTACCGACTTTCGGTAAAATCGATGCTGATACGTCAATCCATGTCCCATCCGCTTTACGAATTTGTGTGACACGGTTGTATAGCGGTAAGGCACTTAAGGTTTGTCTAAATTGCGTACGTTTTACATCCTGTGCATCTTGAAACAAGACTTCAAAAGCATCCTTACCCAACAATGACAAATCGTTGTCATGGCCAAGGATATGGTTCGCACTTTGGTTGATGTGCGTGATTAAAAAATCATTAGACACGACAATGATGCCTTCTGCGATCGCATTCAAGATTAAATTTTGTTCGATTTTCGCACTTTCATAGGTTTGTTTATACGAGTCATATAAATCGATGCTCGCGACAAATTCATCGTCACTGATTTTAAAAGCTTTGACAAAATACGTCTTTCTCAATAACGCTGAATATTGGATAAACTCTATCGTTTTATCGGTGTAAAACACTTGTTCATACGATTTGATCCAGTTGCCTAAATGGGCATTGGTTTCATTCGAAAATAAACTGATGGGTTTTCCAATCAGTTGTTCTCTGGTCGCGTTCATCTGTGTGAGGTACGCTTGATTCACGTTCAATATGATAAAATCGATGGCTTTATGGTTGTCATCGAAGATCATTTTATTATGAACAAATCCCAAACTAGACTCCTCAAAGAGCCTTTCATAAATGTTTCTATTCACTGATATTTTCCCCGGTTTCTAAGTCCTAACAATCATCATTATAAGGGAAATCGCAGTTTTTTACAATAAAATATATGATTTTAATCATAATGGTTGGTTTTTTCCATTTATGATTATTTTTTTGTTACAATGGTCTAAAGAGGTTATGTCTATGAAATCCATCTTTTGTCCGCACTGTGGACACCTTTTAACAACTAAACTGATTGGCGATGAAGGCTTGGTGCCCTATTGTGAGGGTTGTTTTAAACCGATTTTTGAACACAGCCCCGTATGCATTCTAACCATGGTCATCAATGAATTTAATGAAGTGGCGTTACTCAAACAAGACTATGTGACGAAACAACACTTGGTGTTTGTTGCAGGCTATTATAAACCAGGGGAATCGGCAGAAGATACGGTCAAACGTGAAGTTTACGAAGAAATTGGTCAAACAGTCGTTGAGCTTACCTACATCGAATCGTTTTACCATGAACGACTCGATACCCTCTTCTTGTGTTACATTTCTAAAGTCCATAAAGCCCCATTTGTCTTATCTCATGAAGTCGATGACGCTAAATGGTATAAACTACCCATCGATGAATCCTTACTTAACCCACAAGGGGTAGCTTACAAGATTTACCAGAGGTATAAAACATTATGATGAGACTCGATAAATACTTAGCCCATGCCGGCTACGGTACGCGCAGTGAAGTGAAAAAAATCATCCAAAAAGGGTTGGTTGAAGTCAACGGGGTGGTCATTAAAAAAGATGACCAAAAGATCAATGAGGTCGAAGATGATATCATCGTCGCAGGTGAATTATCGAATTATACCAAACACGTCTATTTGATGTTACATAAACCTGCGGGTGTGATTTCATCGAATTACGATCCTATGCATAAAACCACCAAGGATTTGATCCGTGGTTATGAGCATTACCAGACCTTCCCCGTGGGTCGGTTGGATTTAGATACCGAAGGGTTACTCATCATCACGAATGATGGTTTATTAGCTCATCAACTGTTATCCCCAAGATACCACGTCGATAAGACCTATTATGTGGAGTTTTCAGGGGCGTACAAGCAAATCTATACACAACTCTTTGAAACCGGGGTGACCCTGGAGGATGGGTATCTTTGTATGCCAAGCAAAATCGAGTTGTTGAATGAACACCAAGCCCTACTCACCATAAAAGAAGGCAAATACCATCAAGTTAAGCGGATGTTTATGGTGTTAGGGATGACCGTGACTTATTTAAAACGGGTATCTTTCGGTCCCATAAAGCTCGATGAAACTTTACAAAAAGGGTCATTCAGACCCCTCACTGAAGCTGAAATTGAAGCCCTCAAAAAAGTGGTTTCATGAACGGTTTTTGAATATCATTTTTAATACAGATATGATAGAATGTTTTCGGTGGTGATTGTATGTGGAATAACATCCTTGACATGTTGACGGTAACCCCGTTGTATGAACTATTATTTATCTTTTTAGCCAAGATCGTTGAAGTCTCGATTGGTACGATGAGAATCATTTTAATCTCTAAAGGTTACCGTAAAATTGGTACATCTTTAGCGATTGTTGAAATCTTCTTATGGGTATTCATCGCGAGTTCTGTCATCAATGGCATTACCGAATCACCGATGCGTGGTGTCGCTTATAGCTTTGGTTTCGCTGCCGGGGTATATGCGGGTTCACTCATTGAACAAAAACTCGCTTTTGGTAAAGTGCTCATTCAAGCCATCACAACCAAAGCGTTGTCTAATGAGATTGCAACCGCGTTACGTGAAGCTGGCTTTGGTGTGACCACCTTAGAAGCGATGGGTAAAGACGATCCTAAATCGGTACTCATGATTTACGCGAATCGTAGAGACGCTCAAAAGGTCATTCAAGGGGTGAAGGCGATCCATCCAAAAGCGATGATCGTATCCAATGAAATCTCAAATGTATCGGGTGGTTATATCAACCCGATGAAGAAGCTCCTCAAATAAGTAAAAACAGGTTTGGCGTCGGCCAAACCTTTTATTTTTTTCGTTTTAAAATGATTTGAACCGAGGATTCGGTTTCTTTGACAGCCATGGTATCGATGAAGATGCCTAAGAGTTCTAAGTCTTCTTTGGTGTCTAAATCCCCGAGCAATTCAAAATAATACGCTTCGATCGATTCTTCTCTTGGTTGTTCGATTTGATGTCTCATTTGTTCGATGAGTTTGGGGTCTAAGTGCGGTACTTCTAATAAAAATGTTTCATCGGTATCGCCATCTTCGAATGAGAGTGCATAGGATTTATACCCATGATACATCAAAAACAACGCCAACTCTTGAATGATTTGAGCCACCACTTTGATTTCTTGTTTAGGTTTCATGGTGTATCCTCCCCGATTTTATCTTTTCGAATGAAATCAAATATAGGTATCGTGATTGCTGCGACAAAGCCCGCAGCGAAGCCATTATTGTATAAGTCAAAACCACCTTGGAATGGGTAAGCCAGTGGGGTAAACATCACGTGGGTAAATCCCGCAAGAATCCCTACCCAAAACCCGTGTCGACCTGCAATTGGGGCGATGGCTGTGACGAATAAAACCGCGATTTGTAGACCTGTACCGACACTGCCTGTGGTATGTCTCACATATAAGAACCAAATCGTAGCCCCAAGCATCACAGGGATGGAATTTCTTGGGTGTTTCCCAAAGGCTGCGAAACCCACCACCGTGAGGATCCCAGAAAATACCGGTCCATTGATTTTAATGTCTAACGCTGTAATGAATAATAAAGAGATCAAACCCATGATGCCGACATTGAGCATCGTGGTTTCTTTGGAGGTTTCTCTCATATAATCCGAAGCTAAGCGACCACTGCTCTTGAGTATTTTCGGGTAATCTTTATAGGCTTTAGGTTTGCTTATATAGGAAAATATCAACGTTAAAAGAGAACCCACCAAAATCAGGATGTATAAAAATGTATGGTAAGTTTCTGTGGTCGAGGTATCAAAAGAGAATAAATCCAGTTTGAATACAGCCCTTAAAATGGCTGAAAAGAATAAAGATACCAACCCCATCGTAAATCCGATGTTGTATAAGTTGTAGCCTTTGTGAAAGCGAACCATGTGTGCTGAAAGGATGGGTAGGATAAACCCTGTGAGGATACCAATCACGATCCCTGCAGGAATCGATATATAATACGCCCAACCGGTTCCGAAGATGAGGTAGGACACAATCGGTCCAATCCCGGTTGAAAACAATAAGACAATGATGAGTGATCGAAATTCCACTTTTTGAAATTTACTGTTTAAATAGATCCCAAGATAAATCGGCAACGCATTGATTAAATTCTTACCAAAGAATGCGAAGCCCGCAATCGTGAGTAATCCCGCAAAGATTGGCCCATTAAGTTTGAGCTTTAATAGTCGAATCAAAGCCACGTTCATCACCATCAATAAAGCCAAATTGAGTAAGGACGCCCCTAAGCCACCAATCCTTAAGTAATCTGAAATCAATAACGATGGGTGGGTTAAAATGGCCAATGAGCCTTCATAAATGCTAGAAAGGTCATCGACCAAAAATGGTAAAATGAGCAGTATAAATAATGTGATGTAAGTGAGTGGTTTGGTGTGTAGTAGTGATTTCATCGATGACTCCTGTGTTTACTTTCCTATTATATCATGGTAAAGAACTGAAAATATACGGTTTTTATTCATGTTTAATCGATAAATTCAAGAAAAAAGCTAGGTTTCCCTAGCCTAAAAACGATAATTTTCTGTTTTTGAACGTGCGTCCCAAGATTTATAAATCTTCATCTGAAATTGATACCTTGGGGTAGTGGATTTGGTCTTGAAACCAATGGCCGAATAAAATGGTTGGTCGCCCCCAGTCATGCTTTTGACATGGGGGTATTTCGCTTTGATTCGATTGCATAGTTCATAAATGACGGCTTTACCCAAGCCTTTTCGTCTTTCCCACCAAACCACACCGAGGGGTTCTAATTCAGCGTATGGCATCTTATCATCCATCCAACCGATACCAAAGGCAACCGGTCTTTCATCATGATCTAAAACAACCACTTCCAGGCTTGGATCATAATGTCTCATCGTTCTGAGTTTTGAAAAAGCGGTGGATCCTAATTCTGCATGTGGTAAATCATAGCCAAAGGCGTGTCTGTGGATATTGGATAAATAAAAGGCAGGTACAGGGCTCGTATTGAAATGATAACCTTCAGGGAGTTTTACTTCAAATGGGGTTTTTGGCGTATCGATGTGCATTGAGGCTTCTTCGTAATCCTCTTTCGTAAACCCCATCGATAAGACCAAATCTCTTAGGGTGATATGCCAGTTTGGCACATATAAGTGCAACGTTCTTTGGATATCATCCGATTCAATCTTGTATAAGTGTGTGATGGCGAGTTTGATCATCCGTTTGAGTAATTCAGTGTCTTCACCACGTGCTTTAGAATCGAATAGGAAGAAGGCATCGCCATCGTACGCCCCTTCTGAAATAACGGCAGAAATGATGTTGCCATCCTCTAAAAAGACACCCATCGATTCTGTCCACACTTTGTGGGTGTTTTTGAAATCCGGGTGTAGTGCACGACAAAATTCATGTCGTGCTAATCCCCAAGCAGGTACATCGTAGGTGTAACTGTTTAGGACGAATTGTTCTAATGTGTAAAAGTCTTTATCTTCATAGTATTTGAATGTGATCATATATATTGTTCTCCTTATGATTTTTTATATAAGGATAGAACGCAAAAAAAGATGTTGTTTTGATTCGTCTATCCTTACCTGAACACAAAAAAAGGTGTATTGCGGTAATGCATAGACTAAATCAACATCTTCTCATCTCCAATTTCTATATTCATTATAAAAAATCTAAAAAGATTATGCAATACCCGATGAAACAAAGGCACTTCATTTTATCTCTTTCCTAACAAGTGATACAATATTTTTTGGAGGAATGATAACTATGTCAATTAATTTCAAAAAAGGTTTAGCAGAATTTTTAGGTACTTTCGTACTCGTCTTATTTGGTACAGGCGTCGCAGTGATGTCTGGTGGTGATCGTTTATTGACCGCTTTAGCGTTCGGTCTAAGCGTTGTCTTGATGGCATTCGCTGTGGGACATGTGTCTGGGGGTCATTTCAATCCAGCGGTGTCATTAACGATGTTTTTAAAGAAGAAACTTTCATCCGTTGAATTGGGGGTTTATGTACTCGCTCAAGTGTTGGGTGCGGTGCTCGCCTCTGGTTTATTGGTTTTATTCTTAGGTTCAAACGGTGCTTTGGGTGCGAATACCGTATCTGCAGCACTCCCACAAGATGGGTTCGTTGAATTGTTGTTTGGTGGTTTGGTTGAACTCTTATTGACCTTCTTCTTCATGTTGGTCATCTTAGGTGTGACTAGATCTGAAAAGACACAACCGTTTGCTGGTTTGGTCATCGGGTTATCTTTAGTTACCATCATTCTATTTGGCTTCGATTTAACTGGTGTGGGTGTGAATCCTGCGAGAAGTTTATCCCCAGCATTATTCCAAGGTGGTATCGCTTTAGAACAAGTTTGGGTCTTCATCGTGTTCCCATTGTTAGGTTCAGTCTTAGC
>JAEZHT010000005.1 GCA_023436805.1 Bacillota bacterium | reverse complement strand
GGTTTGACCAAAGCAGCGATGTTCGTTGGTACCAACCACGGAACCATCTATAATGTGTCAGTGATTGATACGAAAACCAATGCACAAGGGGCATCGATCGCAGGGATTCGTTTCAATGTTTTATTCGTCCAAGCAGGAACCACCTTTACGGCAGCGGGTTTTGCACATACCAATGCATCTACAGGTAAAATTTACAACTCATTCTTCATTGGTGATAAAGTCATGGCGGATGGTTCACGTTCAAGATTCAACGTACGTCCATTTGTTTATGCCAATAGCGGTACCATCACAGGTGTCGCTTACGATCAATTACTCATTCCAAATGTCGACTCTACCACATTGCCACAAAGTTTTTCAAACTACACACAAGCACAATTTCGAAGTGGTACCGCCTCTGGTTCACCAATTTCGATTAATAATACCAACCTTCAATCACTATATGGTGAAACGCGTCAATGGAATTACTATGTTCAAGATGGGTTCCCTATATTGTTTAAACTGACTTATGTTTCAGGGGCATTTGAAATTGCCAATGAAATGGATTTAATCGCATTCAATAAACTCATCAACTATAATACTCCATACAATGGGATAACCTATGACTCACATAATTATCGTTTGACCGATGACATTGATATGAAAAACCTGAAAGGTTATGTCACGCCTACTAAAGAGTTCAAAGGCACGTTTAGCGGTGGGACCAGTGAGTTTTCAAGTTCAAGTACCAATACAAATAAATACATCTATAATATGACGATAGACAAACCAGTCATCATCGGCAACAACTATTACATGGGTTTATTCAGCGTGTTGACGGGTACTGTTCGTAACATTAATTTGATGAACAGTCAAATGAATCTTACACTCACAGGCGATAATTATGGTCGTACATTCAATGTTGGTTCGATTGCTGGGGTATCCACAGGAACCATAAGAAATGTCGTCAGCGATACCGATATCCAAACAGGCACAGACGCCATCGGTAGAAGTTATATTGGTGGTATCGTAGGGACAGCTACCGGATCCGTGACCTATGTATCTAACCTAGGTATGATTGATGGTAATGCTCATAACTTCAATAATTTAACCATCAATGGTTTGTTCTCCATCGGTGGTATCGTAGGGTCTACAAATGGGACAACATTGATTTTAACCAATAGTATCAACTTTGGTGAAATCCGTGGGATAGGTCTTTCTTCTGGGGGCTTGTTTAATGTGGCCGCAGGAAGCTCTATTCAAAATCGCGTGGGTGGGATCATTGGTGAAGTGAACAATACCGCAACCACCAACCATTCATTTTATTATGTCACCAATGAAGGCAAGATTGCTGCCAACGATTTCACAGGTAAATCGGGTGGTATGGTTCAAAACTTCATTGGGGGTATTTTTGGTGAGGTTACAGGTCTGGCTTTCCAAATTACCAATCCAACCAACCCAATCACCTTTAGAAATGGTCGTTGGCAAAATAAAGGGATCATTGAAGCCAACCACATCAACACCTTTACCACCACCAACAGTGCTGGTATTGGGGTCGTTTCAACGACAACCACCAAAGCTGAGTTTACTTATATGACCAACAGTGGTGGATTCAATTTCCCGAATTTAAATTATCAAAATCACAATACTTACATCTTTTATTCAGCAACCATCTTAGATAACTCCACAGGTGGTGTAAAATTATCGCGTGCTTACAACACAGCGAATTTTACCTTTGGACCTTCATATTTCAACAATACATCGGGTATCACAGTTACTACGATTAGAATCGCACCATTCTTTGTTTCTAAGAATAGTTTGGACAAAGACCTTTTATTCGTTGAAAACAAGGGACAAATTTTGGTAGGAAGTATTTCTGCAACCACATCGAATGTGGCTGTAGAATTAGAAGTTGCAGGCATCACTTTATCCAATAATGTATATTACAATAACGTCATCAATAGTGGTGACATTCGCTTATTAAGACTCAATCAATCCGCTGAAGTATGGGTATCTGGTATCTCTAAGAGACTATCCTATAATTCAACCTTAAATGATGAATACACGATGAAAAATACCATCAATAAAGGTACCATCATTACAGCATTGATTTCAGGTAATACCGCAGTTTCAGGCAGTAGTAGCAATGGTGTTTATAGTAGTACCATCACCAATCGAAACGTATATGTGAGTGGACTTGTCAATATCAATAGTGGTGAAATGACCAATGTCTTCAACTCTGGCACATTATCATCCACAGACATAGATGGCACTGGAATTCAACACATCACTGGTAGTGCCAATGTGTATGCTGGTGGTGTCGCAACATTCAATTATAATTTAATTCAAGATGCTGCCAATACGGGTACGTTGAACTATACAAGTACAACCACGGCTGCGACGTCATTGGTCGCAGGTACCACAGACTTATTCGGTGGGATGGTTTATGCTTTTGATGGTGGACTCGTTTTGGGTGGTGTTGTCGCAGCATTTGGTGATAACGCTGCATCCATACTATCCGGCCATGGTCAAAATACAGGTATGATCGCAAAACTCATCGACTCATCTAATAACGGTGATGTTTACGCTAAAGCACCACAGTTTGCTAGAGCAGGTGGTGTATTAGGTATCGCTTTAGGAACTGAAGTTACTGCAGGTACAGACACTGCAACCAGTAGCACCGGTGTGATTAAAAAATTCGCAACCAACACCACTGGTGCTGGTGACCCTGTGGCTAACTCTATCTTGTCTAACGGATTAAACTTTGGTAATATTTACGCTTTCACAAATCTTAGAGGTGCTTATACAGGTATCGATCAACGTTTAGGTATCTATTCAGTTGCAGGTGGTGTAATTGCTTATGGTCTATGTAAAATGACTCGTATGTTAAACCACGGTAAAATATCTTCAAACGACGTAGCTGGGGGTATTATTGGCGCTACTTATATTTTCGGTCGTGCTGATGGGAACGGTGCTATGCCAGTTACCAACGTGGATATCGATACTGCTGTACATTATGGACAAGTAGAAGCATTCATCCAAACACAATATACGAACGCTACGTTTGATGGCAGAAATACAACGACACTATATTATACAGGGTCAAATAGAACAACTTTCTTATTTGGTAGCAATACATCGATAAGTATGGGCACAAAACCGGGGTATGGTGGCATTTTCGGCAGATTCCAACGTGGTTCTTATGGTGTCATGCAATCGTCGTCATTTAAAAATGTATTGAATATGGACCAAAACATTGACATGGTTGGTCGTGCCGACCAAACCTCTCTAGGAAGTTTCTTCTTTTATCGTTTTGGTCAAAAAAATGTGGAAGAAACATTTTACTCTGCAAGATCAAATGATACATCGCCTGGGGTAATTGTAGGATTTAATGAGACACTTCGAACATACAGAGTTACCACCAATAATAATTCTAGATTTACGATTCGTAGAGAATGGATTGCGGCAGAACAACAATATGTTTATAAAGTCATAACGATCGAGCTTAGAGGTTCAGGTACATTCACTGCGGATACTGGTCGATTAATCGGTGAATATTTACCAGTTTCAAACTATTCATATCAAGATTTGCAATATGACCGTCTCATAACGAATTTAGTTCAAGGATCGTCAACAAACTGGAGTTATACATCGTTAACAAGCTTAATAAACATCAGTGGTAATGAAGCGGGAGTGCGTTATGAGTATGAAGACTTAGGCCTAACTGAGGCACAAGTATTGGCAGCTTTCGGTTCAGATACGAGTGTTTCGACGACTAGACAAATTACTACAACAACCCCATTTAACGTTACAATTAGAAGAACATCAACATCAAATAGTTCTTACAATTTTCCGAAAGTTCAGGATTTAACTGTAGGAGATTCTGGGTATGATCCTTCAAAACTTTACATTTTTGATCCGACCTTCCCACTGATGAATCCATCACAATCCGACTTTATTTATAGAGTAACTAAGGAAGTTCTCGCCGATAGATTTAGATTGGCTGCGGATCCATTGTTTAAGAATGGTATGTACGTTCTCGCATCCTCTAAAGGACGAGAAGCTGGGGCCGTTTTACCAGCCAACTTATCGATTAACAACTTCTATGGGTTGAAAGAACCAGACACCCCAGTTTATTACAATCTAGATAGCATTTCTGCAAGTAACTTAAACGTACCATCGGTTGTAGATTTACCGACAGACCCATTGTATCTATCTTACAGTTCGATGTTCCAAGTACGTAAGAGTGATAAATCCTTGGTACTGCCAAAACAAGACCAACCAACCATTGGGGATTTGGTATTATATGACCCAACCGGTCAAAGCCCGACCTTAGAGGGTGGCATCATCAATAATACCGCGAAAACGATTGTATTTAATGTGTCTCAATCTGCATTCCCGAGTAGTACAGTTACGTATGAAGCCTTACAAGCGACGCTCTCAGAAAACGCGGTCATCGCGGTTTCTGGCATTACTTCTGGCACACATGCAGGATTTAAAACCGCCTATAATGCGAGAACCTCGAATATATTAGGGGGAGCATATAAGTTTACACATACAGGCACCTTTAATGGTAGCAATCAAGTCATATTTACAATGACTGTTTATTCTGAAGTCGCTGCCGATGATCCAAACCTTGTTACGACCTATAAAACCGATTATACGGTTACGATCAACCGAATTGCTCAAAACTTGAACGTCACCTTGAATCAAATTCAAATGAATTCAACCAATGTGACACCTTTACCAAGTTTGGTTGGGTCCACGTATACCGTTTCACCGTCATTCCCACTTTCACCAAGTGGTACCATCACTGTGAGATTTATTGATAATAATACCCAATTACCACTTGGACACAATTTAACCATCCATAGATTAACCAAGGATGGCGATACTGTTGATCCTGCTTATTACCAGTTAGTACTCACACCAAAAGCATCCAATAATATATTTGGATTCGCTATGACGTTGAGTGATGAACTTGAAAGCGGTGTTTACCGTATCGTGTTCAGTTATTATAACAGTTCAACACAGTTCAATATGGACTTTACAAAACAAGCCTCCTCGAACCGATTGATTACCAGTGTGTCTTATAGTACCTACAGTGCGGACGCTTCTGGTGGATTGATATTCACACCAACGGGAACCAATTTCACCACATTCATCGAATTCGGTGAAATCCTCGAAGGGGTCTTATTAAATACCAATCGAAGCATGGTTGTTACCCCAGTTTCAAATGGGTCATCACTCAATTATGTGAACACCTTGGATTACGTTCAACTCACTTTGGATGGCAATACATTGATGATTCTAAGGGTATCCCCATTCGCTTCCATCACTGCAGCTACCGTTCGTTATGAATATGGTGGTGATGGTAGAAAGAGTTACATTTTCAACTACACCATCCTTAATGAATTGAGTCAATCTACCGTAATCACACACACAGTGACCGAAAGACAGTTATCAAACTTCATCGTTTATAAAGACGGTAACCAACAATTTGCTTACCCTGTCCAAGTCACCAGAGAAGCCTTAAGTACCAACATTCAAATCGATTTTAGACTTCAAGATGTGGCTTTATATGATAACATTACGACAGTCATTACCGATACCAACGGTGTATTCACACCAACAGAAGATGAAATTGTATTCTTCATTGATGATGGGTACGCGATGGTCATCACCTTTGAACTCGGTGTCGGTGATAAGACGTATGCATTCACCTTAAACCGTGAAGGTAACGTCACCTATAACCTTGGTAGCGTCGTGATTCGTAAAAACTTGGGTGTCAGTGCGTATTTAAACGATATCCGATTCCAGATCAACAGTGATATCACCTTGAAATACCCGATTATTTATGAAATCAACGCCGATGGTTCAACGGTTACGCCAATCAACTATGACCCACGTGTGTTCTTTGAAGGCATCGACTATGATGGTGCCGATACAGCGGGTGTGCAATATTTTAGAATCAATGGCGAAGTATCCGACATTGACTTATCCAATTATTATCCAGATTTCACCTTACCAATTGGTGCAGTCATTCAAAGACAAGTTGGACCAAACGAATGGTCAAATGACTTATTTGGTAACTTTACAAGTGAAGTTGAAGATGTCAACACCGTCGTGCGTTACCGTATTTTATCGGAACAAACCAACGCGAACAACCCAGGTGTACTCACTGACATTGCAGATTCAACGATCGTCTATTATGATTTGACGGTCATCGATATCTTGTATAACTTAACCCTACGTTTCACACTATTCTACCGATTCGGCAATGGTACGATTGTACCTGCGGGGGATCCAACATCACCAATCAAGAACAGTGTCATATTGATCATTGTCAAGAATTATGAGACCGATGAAACTTTCACACCAACCATCAGCATTGACCCAGTCACAGGTAGAATCATTTACCCATTTGAAGGGGAAATCATTGATCAGACCGATGGGGTAAGAAACCAATCTACATTGTTCTATTATCCATTACCATCCAACATCACAGACTATTTGTACACCTTTGGTAAAAACAAGACGGGCGTATATAACTTCTCGATTGTGAGTCCGAAATACACCGGAACAACCACAGGTAATTTAGTCAATGGGTTACGCTACGACTACAATATTTACTTGCGTACGGGCGTAACTGGCGTCGGTACATACCCATGGAATGACGATGATTATAAACTACCTGAGTTTGATGACTCTGGCGAAATCATTGGTAAATACTATTATGTATTAGGTACAAACCGTCAAATCATTCGTGAATTCGCGATTGTCATTGAAGAAAGTACTTTAGGTAGCCAATGGGGTCTATACGACGACTATACCAGTTGGGACAATTAAATCATTGAAAGACATACTACGCAAAAAAGTATGTCTTTTTTTCTAATACCTCTTGACACATCATACTATGTAATGTATAGTATTGTGTGAAGGGAGGTATTCATGATGGATCCGCAATTGAAAAAAGGCTTTCTAGAAATTCTCGTTCTCGCCTCATTAAAGGAAGAACCCTCGTATGGATATAAAATCATTCAAGATGTTTCTTCAATCATCGATATCTCCGAATCGACGTTATACCCCATATTGAAGCGACTCGAACAACAAGCATTTGTTAAAACATACACAGAACAGCACCAATCACGATTACGTAAGTACTATATGATTACCACATTGGGAAAAAATGAGATTGAAAAAGCAAGGGAAGATTTCGCTGAAATATCGAAAATCTACCGTTATATTTTGAGGTGACCTATGACAAAATTAGCATTTTTGCAAGCATTAAAAGAAGGCTTAGCAACCTATAGTGACGCATCCGAAATTCTAAATTATTATGAAGAACTCATCGATGAAGCGGTCGCGAGTGGTGAAATCGAATCCGAATTCATCCATAAGTTGGGTAGCGTCGAACAAATCATCCGTACCCTGAAGAAGGATGCGAACTTCAAACTCAAGGTAAAAAATAAAGAGAATTACGCCCTTCGAGAAGTCATTTCACAAGCATCCAAAGGGATTGCGTTATTTTTCACAGTCATTGGGGTCATTGTGCTTGGTAGCATCAGTTTCTCATTTATCACGAGTGGTGGGCTCTCCTTCATCACCTATTTGGTATTCTTATTGACCAAAGACGTCTCACGTTTAGAAGTATTGATTTATTATGTGGGTTCGATGGTCCTAGGGATTGGTTTGGTGTTGGTTGGGGTAGTCATCATTACCACACTCATCCGTAAAACCAAAGTTTGGCTTGATCAAGCCATCATCAAGATTGATCAATTAATTAAAAGGAGACGCAAATGAAAACCATTCTAAAAGTCGGTATCATATGTATTATATTAGGGGCTATATCTGTAACAGTGTTTGGCTTGCTTGCTCAACCATATCTCGAAGAACAATTGGTCTATACAGATCAAAATTTTGACTACGAGGGGGATGCTTTCACAAGAATTGATTTATCATTTTACAATAACCCTGTGGTCATTAAACCCAGTGTCGATGATCAAATCCACATTGATTTTAAGACCGACCAATATGAAGAAGTGACCATCACTGATGACAACAACATCCTATCGATTGTTGTAACCAGTGATTGGTGGGACTATATTAGGAATCCGCTCAATTGGTTCAATTTCCGCGACATGACAGTGAATCGTACAGTCACCGTTGAATTACCAAGTGAACTTTATAACATCAATGTGAGAACCTCAAACGGTGCAATCTCACTCGATGATTTGACATTACAAAGTGCTGTATTACGCACATCCAATGGACGAGTCAACGTTAGAAACGCGTCGATGCCAATCTTAACGATGACCTCATCCAATGGTAAACTCTACTTAAATGATGTCACTTCAACCACCATCGAGTTGGCTACTTCCAATGGTGAAATTGAAATGATCGATGTGAACGCAAACGCCATAGATGCAGAAACATCCAATGGCCCAGTCAATGCCAGTGGTATCATTTCAAATGATTTTAGAGTGAGTACGTCCAATGGTGCGATTGATGTGGGCATCGTCGGATTATTTGATGATTATAAAGTCAAAACAAGAACGTCTAATGGCACGGTGAAAATCAATGGTAGTACCTATGGTAACGATACATATCACACCACCAAAACGCCTTATGTAGAAGCCATCACATCCAATGGTAATATCCGAATTCAATTTGAAGACTAGTCTACCGACTGGTCTTTTTTTTGGTATAATGGGGGTATTGAGGACTATATATGGAAAAAATCATCGTTTCTACCGCTTTTGGTCATGTAAAAATTGAATCTGAGATGAATCAAATTACCCATTTAGATCTGACTCAAGAACCAGTATCATCTGAGCTAAATAACCCTGTATTAAATCAAGCCGCACAAGAAATCAAGGACTATTTTGATGGTAAAAAAGTCACGTTTAGTTTGCCGTTAAATCCAACAGGTACGCCATTTCAACGCGCCGTTTGGCAAGCGTTGACGGAGATTCCTTATGGTGAAACACGCAGCTATCAAGACATCGCCATCGCGATTGGAAACCCCAAAGCAGTGCGTGCTGTCGGTGGGGCTGTGAATAAGAACCCCATCATGATTGTCATCCCCTGTCACCGTGTGATTGGTAAGGATGGTTCATTGGTCGGTTTTTATGGTGGACTTGAGCTCAAACAACGGCTATTAGATTTGGAAAAAAGGTAACCACACATGATATTTTCATATGACGACAAAGCATTAGAATATCTTAAAAAGAAAGACAAAAAACTCGCCACTGTGATCGATTTGATTGGACCCATTGAACGCCATATCAATCCAGATTTATTTGAATCATTGGTCAGTTCGATTGTTGCTCAACAAATTTCAGGTAAAGCTTTTGAAACGATGTATGCGCGATTAAAAGCAAAATCACCCATCACCCCCGAAGGCATCCTTCATTTATCTACCGATGACATCCAATCTTGTGGTATGAGTTTGAAAAAAGTATCGTATATTCAAGGGGCCGCGACGTATTTCAGTCATACCGATATTGAAACCCTGAAGACCATGACCGACGAAGCACTCATCGAACACTTGGTACAACTTAATGGTATAGGCAGGTGGACGGCAGAGATGTTACTCATTTTCTCACTCAACCGGATGGATGTCTTTTCCAAAAAAGACCTCGCCATCCGTCGTGGTATCAGCATGTTGTATCACCACACTAAAATCACAGACACGCTATTGGATAAATACCACAAACGCTACAGTCCATACGCCTCTTTAGCTTCCTTATATTTGTGGGAAATCTCAAGCGGACGCTATGGGCAAGTTGAGCATCAAAAATAATGCATAAAAATCATCTGAAAAGGATGGTTTTTTTTGTTTTTTCCGAAAAAAGACGAGAAAATCCCATGCCTAAAACATCCCTAAAAATGACTGAAAAATCACTGTTTAGTTTCATTTTAAACAAGGTATTTTCATCGTTTTCATCGCCAAAGGGTTGATATAATATGGGCACAAAAGGGAGGTGAGCCTATGGAAGAATATCGATTACACAAACAAATCTTATGCATCGACTTGAAGAGTTTCTACGCATCCGTTGAATGCAGTTTGAGGGGACTTGACCCCTTCAAGACACCTTTGGTGGTCGCCGATAAATCCAGAGGTAAAGGGGCCATCACATTGGCCGTCACCCCGTTTTTAAAGAAACTGGGCATCCCTAGCCGTTGTCGAATTTATGATATCCCAGAAAACCTGCGTGACAAAATCATTTTCGCCAGACCACAGATGAAAACCTATATGGATTATTCAATGAGGATCGTCGAAATCTATCTATCTTTCATTTCTGAGGAAGACTTATATGTCTATTCGGTGGATGAAGCCTTCTTAGATGTCACCACTTATTTGAGTTTTTACCAAATGACTGAAGTGGAATTGGCCAAAAAGATTGTCGATAAAATCATGAGTGAATTGCATTTGCCATCGAGTTGTGGGATTGGACCCAATATGATCATGGCGAAGATGGCCCTCGACATCGATTCTAAAAAAGCGAAAGATTCTATCGCCAAATGGACATATGAAGATATCCCAACGAAACTATGGCCTGTCAAACCCATCTCTGAAATGTGGGGTATTGGGCACCGCATGGAACACCATTTAAACCTTTTAGGTTTAGAGACCATTGGTGATATCGCAAGATACGACAAAAACCTTTTAAAACGAAAATTTGGTGTCATTGGTGAAGAGTTGTGGTACCACACCCATGGCATCGATATGAGTATCTTACAAGATAAAAACAAACTTCGAGCTCAAAACAAGAGTTATGGACACTCTCAAATTCTATTTAGAAACTATTACGCCCCAGAAATTTATACCATCATCTTGGAAATGGCGGATGAGGTCACGAGACGACTCCGCATTGGTAGAAAAAAATGCCGTGTCATTCACTTTGGTGCTGGGTATTCCAAAGACTTCCATGGTGGGTTGCATAAACAAGTGACGCTTGATCGACCAACGTCGAGTTTTAAAGTGATTTATGATACATGCATCGACATTTTCAACGAACAATACGATGGTAGTCCAGTGCGCTCAATCGGTATCTCATTGGGTGGATTAACGGCATCTGAAACCCATCAATTCAGTTTGTTTGAGGATTTAGAACGGGATGAAAACGAGTATCAGTTGCTGGCATCGGTGGATGAAATCAAAATGCGTTATGGCAAAAACGCTGTGAACCGTGGATCATCTTTAAACAAAGAATCCACCATCCGTGACAGAAACACATTTGTGGGTGGTCACCATGAGTAAATATGTTGATCGTGGTATCATCAAGTGGTCACCATTCGATGGCTTGGCCGGATTCAATGATATGTTCACCGAGTTGAGGAACCGCTTGACTCGAATGGATAAACCCGTACTGTTGGATGACCGATTAGAAGAACTCGACGAGGCGTTAAAGCAAGCGCTCAAAAACGATACCCGTGTACTGATTGAATACTTTTACGATGGACACATCCGCTACACAGAAGGCACCATCTTGAAAATCGATAGTATCCACAAAAAGGTACTGATGGAAACCAAGCAGAGCCTCCCCATTCAAGACATTTTGAATATCCACGAAATACAAGCTTAACCGGCTTGTATTTTTTTGAGGTTTACAAATGGTAAAGATGAGCGTATAATAACACTTAAATATTTAGAGGTAAACCATGAAAAAAATCGCTATCCTTGGCCCCAAAAACACCTATTCAGATGTGGCAGCTAAGGTCTATCAAAACCAACAAGCAATACCCTATGAAATCATTTATAAAAAGCAAATCAGTGATGTGATACAAGCTATATCCGACGATACCATCGGCATTATCCCCATTGAAAACACACTCGAAGGATACGTTCAACAGCACCTTGATCACATGTTGTCATATGATAAGGCATGGATTTCATCGGAATTGAGATTACATGTATCGTTCGCGTGCATCAGTCATCGCCCCATAAAAGATGTCAAAACGATCTATGTTCAATACGCAACCAAAAATCAATGTTTAAAGTTTATGGCTAATCTGGATGAACAAGATGTAGTTATCACAGAGAGCAATACACAATCCTATGAGCGCTATTTGCTCGATCCAAACAGTGCTGTAATCATCCCAAACCACATTTACACACCAGGCATGGCCCCATTTGAAGTTGAAAATGTGACCGATGAATTACAAAACGAAACACGATTTTTCGTGATTGAGAATCAAAAGAACGTTTATACAAACCATGAAGACTATAAAATGGCGATGGTTTTCACACCGACGATAGACCGACCTGGGCTGTTATTATCCATCATAGAAGCATTCGCAAACGCACAAATCAATTTGATTTCCATCATGTCTAGACCAACCAAAAAAGCCATGGGCACCTATCATTTCTTCATTGAACTTGAGTGCAAAAACACCCAAATCGAACACATTGAAACCATCCTTGAAAGGTTATCTGAACACATGAATATCCGACTTTTAGGGATATTCATTGACCAATCATTATAAAAGATAATCACATACATAGTATGTGTTATAAAAATATGTTGAAAATACACATATTATAAGAGTTAATATTTATCATAATAAGCATATAATTCAATATCTATTTTTCTAATAAAAAAGAGGCGATGTGTCAAACATCGTCTCTGTTTTTTTATATACCACGACCACCGCTGCCGCCGCCACCGCCACGGATTTTGATGACTGTAAATCCACCACCAAAACCAAGCAGCACGACGATTAAAGCAATCCCCCAACCTGAACCCATATTGAGTCCGTTTAACGAGAGTAAACCAAGGATGAGACTGAATATATCTGTGGATCCTGTATTTTCTGGTACGTAAGGGGCTTCCATCATTTGTTCATAGAATAATTCCATGTCATAATCGATGGGTGTTTCCCCATAGACTTCAGTGTACATCAGATTGAGCATTTCATATTGAAAATGCATGAGTTTCATATCGATGATGCCGTAATGGATATCCGCGTAAAGATAATCATCACGCATGATATTCATTTCGGTAGGTGTCAAATACTCTTCCAAACCATAACCAGGTTCCATTTGAACCTCGAGGATTTCTTGATAGGTTATATCATCTTCAACGTATTCTGTGATGAATAACAATACCAATAACCCCATGTCGGTGTCTTTATTGCCCGGTGCCCATTGTTCGAAAATCTCTACACGGTCGTAGTCTGCAATTTCGCTGGCGTCCTTGACCAAAAAGGTTGCATATACGATTTGGATGTCACCATACTCCTCATATAAGTATCGATTTTGGGCCGTAATACGCCGTTCTGTGTATTGCATCAACGCGTCTGCGTAGTCATTCACATAATAACGAAACGTTGGATCTGGGTATTTGTTTTGCTTACAGGAAACCAGTAATAGACTGAAAGCTGCGATGAATAGCCATTTCCAAAGGCGTTTCATCCTTAATCACCAAAATTGATGTCAGGTACTTCGCCAGCGCCGTCATTGATTTTCCAATACGTCTTGCTGGTATCGAAATTAAACATTTGAACAAATAGTATTCTAGGAAATTGACGTGCGGAACGGTTATAAGTTTCAACCGATTCGTTGTATCTCAAACGTGCTGTACTCAGTGCAGATTCCATCGAGCTGATTTCAATCATCAAACTGATGTATACTTGACTGGATTTAATTTCCGGGTTATCTTCAACAATGGCTAACAATGCGTTGATGGCTTGAATCTCTAAAGCATCCGCTTCAGCCATACCGTCAGCGTCACCAGCAACCTTCGCAGCCGCGTATGAAGCACGTGCGTTGGTGATCATGGTGTAAATCGATTGTTCAACGGTCGTATAACCTTCAACTACATCCACCAATTGATCAATCTTATCTTTTCTTTCTTGTAATCGATTATCTACTTGAGCCATTTTTCCATTGATGGATTCATCTAAATCTACCAAACGGTTATACCCAACCATCAGTGTAATCCCTGTGATGAGAATGAGGAGACTGACAAACCCTGCCAAACCTAAAACAATGCCTTTTGATCCCATGTATTATCCCTCCCATGTGATAACAAATTTTCATTCATTATACATCGAGTTTTTTACTTTATCAAACGATTAGAAGGCGATTATGAGCAAAAATTAAAAAAACCTTAAAAATTGGCGAAAATGTAAAAAAAATAGCCATTTTTAGGCTATTTTGATTTGATTTTTTGAAGGACCAGAATTTTCACTTCACCAGCACCCATGAAGAAGTAAGGGTTTTGGTTTTCATCAAATTCATAGAACATTCTTGGACCAGATTCATGCATCGCATACAAGATTCGACCTTCATTTTGACTGAGATCAAAACGTTTACGAATCGGTCTTAAATCGACTTTAACATGTTGGGCATCGAATGGGTTCGCATTACCAATAACGAGTAAGATTTCATCTTTCGCTTCATAAGCAAATCCCACAGGATTATAGCCTTCTAAGAATGACACAGGGATATAGTTTTTCTTATCCGTGATGACATTGAGATATTTTTTACGAATCGGTTTGACTCTTGAAAGATTATCTGGGATGTCATTGTGCATGTGATTGAGGTAATGTAATGCAAATTTATCGAATAAAGCCAGTTTCATGTAGAATGGGTCTTCTGCAGGTAACATGTAAAGTTCATTCGGTCTTGGGTCAATACCAGTATTCATCGGTTGACGTTCATAGACTTCTTGACCAGAGTTGATGAATGGTACACCATTTGGCATAAACATATTCATGACGGTTAAGAACTTGGATAGGTTTTGACCACCATCACGAGCAGCCAGTCTAGGGGTATCGTGGGTTTCACCACAAGCAAACACTGCACAGTCTAGATCGACACTCTTGTAATAGAAATGGTGGAGTTTGCCTTCCCAAATGTGGGGTTGCATCGAGAAACCATTACCGATGATCATGTTGTAACCTAAACCTCTAGCAAACTTCGCGTTATCGACATTGAGTTCTTCAGCGATGAATGCGAAATCAGGGTCGACTTCACGTGCGGTTTTAATGATTTGATTGACCAATTCTTTAGGTAAAGCATGTCCCATGTCGATTCTCGCGCCATCGATACCATAGGTTTTTTGATAGTGTGGAATGATGTTGGCCAATGTATCCCAGAGTTCTTTGTTTGGTTTATGACCAGGGTATAAATTAGATTTGATGGTATCAAATAAGATATATGGAGCGACATTCTTATTTTCTAGAAATTTAGAGGTTTCGATTGGATGGTCAAGATACATTCTAAAGAAGGTAACATCGGTCCATGGGGGTTGGATATCGTTGATGTGGTCTGAGAATGCAGGTGCAATCGTTAAACCGAAATATTTGTCCACCAGTTCAAGGATCGAACCGCCTTTTCTTGCGTATTCTTTTTTGAGTTTAGCCCACAATTCACTATTTTGAGTTTTCGGATCAAATTGGAAACGACCGATGTGTTCTAAGACTTTTTTACTCTTATAAACTGTCGGCATGAATTTCATGGTAGGTGAAACGGTACGGTCATTGATTTCATCCACATAAGGCGGGTTATAAACGGCTAAATCCGCAGTTTTAATCCAATAGAACCAATCTGGATGATCAATGATGAGGTCACTTTCGGTGGCGTTTGTACGAGGGATGATGTCGATCATCACACGCATACCAAGGGTATGAGCCGCTTCAACCAAGGCTTGAAATTGGTCATCTAAAGATAAAGCATCCCCTACCATCGGGTCAGCTAAGCTAGGGTCTAATTCAAAGAAGTTTGAAACACCATAAGGTGAACCCAATTCGCCTTTTTTATTCTTTAATGAGAATTTAGAAATTGGGAGTAAATAAATCGCATCGACACCCATCTTGTCTAAAAGTGGCAGTAGAGCCAATGTTTTGATGAATGTACCTGTTTCTTTCAAATGATAGATGTTATTTTCATCGACATAACCATTACGGTCATGGTCCCAAGTCGTCGACGTACGAATCATCATGGAATACACAGTGGATTTTAAAATCCAGTCGCCACCCATTTTCTTTTTCGCAATCTTCGAACCTTTAAGTTGAGACAAGGATGCCACTTCATGGCTTTCATAATGCTTAAGTAAGACTTGATCGATTAAATCGACCATAAAATCATAGGGATTCACCAAGTGTTCCCCATTATTCAAAATCGATAGTGACTCGTGACCAAACAAATTAAACATTTCAGGTATTGCATAATTGAGTGGATAGTTTGGTTTATTGTTCACCAACGCTTCGCGTAGTTTTAATAGTTTTGACATATAGTATCCTCACTTTACCATACTTCATTATAGCATGGCTCTGGGTCATTTAACATTGTTAAGCGAAAAAGAAGTAAGCGTTTACACATAGAATCCATCAAAAAAGATGGCGAACCATCTCTTTATTTGACGATTAAGGATTTTCCTGTCATTTCTTCAGGTTGTGGTACACCCAATAAGTCTAGCATCGTTGGTGCAACATCACACAATGCACCACCATTTCTAAGGGTTAAACCTTTTTTAGTGATGACCACAGGAACAAGATTTGTGGTATGTGCTGTGTGTGGTTTGCCGAATTCATCACGCATTTTTTCTGCGTTACCATGGTCAGCTAAGACAATCGCCGTACCACCGATTTGTTCAATGGCTTTTAAGACTTTGCCTAAGCATACATCCACAGCTTCAACCGCTTTGGTGGTTGCTTCAATAGAACCGGTATGCCCAACCATATCAGGGTTAGCGAAGTTGAGTACCATGGTGTCATAATTGTTGGTCAATAAAGCTTCAACGACTTTATCGGTCAATTCATAAGCACTCATTTCCGGTTTTAAGTCGTAAGTAGGCACTTTTGGTGAAGGGACTAAAATACGGGTCGCACCTTTAAGTTCATAATCAGCACCACCATCAAAGAAGAAGGTGACGTGCGCATACTTTTCAGTTTCTGCAGCTCTCAATTGATTTAGACCTGCGTTTGCAATCACTTGTCCATAAATATTCTTTAAATCATTGAGTTCAAATGCGATTGGACCTTTAACGGTATAAGCATAGTGCATCATGGAAACAAAGAAAATATTGTGTGGGACATGAGACGCATCGAAGGTTGCTTTGCCTTCAGAATAGTATTTGGATACTTCGGAAGGGTTAGAGAATGCGGTAGCGATACGAATGGCTCTATCTGGACGGAAGTTAGCGAAAATAATCGCGTCATTGTCTTCAATTAAGCCTTTTTTGTTGACGATGAATGGGATGACAAATTCATCTGTAATGCCTTTGGCGTAGGATTCTTCAATGCCACAAATTGGGCAATCTTTTTCTTCGCCTTTACCAATCGTCATCGCATCTACCGATTTTTGAAGTCTGTCCCAGTTGTTATCGCGGTCCATTGCATAATAACGGCCATGGACAGTGGCGATACGCGCACCAGCTTCAATCAATTCTTTAACATAAGCCAAACCAGATGTTTGAGGGGTATCTCTACCATCGAGGAATGCATGATAATAGGTTTTTTGTTCTAAACCATGGGTTTTAGCCAAATCGAGTAACGCCATGATGTGCTTGGAAGATGAGTGCACCCCACCATCCCCAGCTAAACCGAAAATGTGTAATTTGGAATTGTGTTTTTTAGCATGTGCAATCGCATCCAAGAAAGCTTGGTTTTGGAAAAAGGAACCATCTTTAATCGCGACATTGACACGGGTCAAGGATTGATAAACAACACGGCCAGCCCCTAAATTTAAGTGACCAACTTCACTGTTACCCATTTGTCCTTCAGGTAAACCAACGGCTTCTTCAGACGCTTGAAGTGTGCTGTTTGGATAGTTTGCTAAAAGTGCATCCAAATTTGGTTTATTCGCAAGTGTGACTGAATTAGAGTCGCTTGCAGGGGCTAAACCTTGCCCATCTAAAATGATTAAACCAACGAATTTTTTTGTACTCATGAATATGCCTCATTTCTATTTTACCAATGTTATTATATACTAATGGCCATCAAAATAAAAATTGAAAGTGTTTACGGATTTATAAAAATCCTAATACATGAGAATTAGGATAAAAATGAGTTCAACTGGGATAGATATAAAAATAATTCAAATAAACTATTTATATGACACATCGACTATGTTATAATTTGCTTCGTAAAGGATGATGACCATGACACTTGAACAGTTTGTAAAAAAGCAGATTCAATACCAAACCATCCGAAGAATTGCAGTCGTGATAGCAGCACTATCTTCAGTTGGATTTTTCTTTAGACAATTTTGGGTTTTATTAATTATCGTGGGTTGTATTGCGATATATATGAAACTCCAAGAAGATTACACGAAAATGGCACTTGAGTTCAAAAAGAATCATTTGAAAGCAGCCATCGAATCTCGATACCCAAACATTAAATACGATATGAATAAAGGGTTCTTACCCATCGACGTGTACGGTTCAAGATTGATTGAACGTGGCGACATTTTCAAAAGTGAAGACATGCTTCAAGGCAAGATTGGCAACACCCGTTTCCGCACAGCCGATGTGAAGATTCAATTTGAAAGAATGTCTCGTAATGGCCGTCAAATCATCACTAGATTTAGTGGCAAATATTATGAAATTGAATTGCCTTTTATCGTCAATCAGCCGGTATATATTGTCAATAATGGGGCTGAAAAGTTTGGCATCAAACTAGGATTACCAAGGGTTGATTTCGAATATATTGATTTTAATAATGAAGTGGATGTGTATTCAAATAACACAGAAGCAGCATTTAAACTCTTAAAACCAAAAGCGATGGAAACCATTTTGAAATTACGTCAAAAATATGGGTCTGTGGCTTTCGCATTCTTCAACAAAACCATGGTGGTTGCGATGGAAGGGCGAAATAGTTTTGAGTTTTATATCCATCGAAAAATCGATAAACATTTCTTAGAAACCATCGAAAATGAGATGCAAACCCTCATCGATTTAACTACATCGATGAAGTAATGAGGTATTATTATGAACGCACACGAGTATGAAGCAAAAAAAGGTTTATATGAGGTCTTAACTGTCCTTGGATTCATCTCTATAGGTATTGGATTCATCATTTTTACAGTACAACCAGTCGTTGGTTTTGTGCTTTTTATGGGTGGCGGCATTTTATCGGCTTTGTCATCTTCATTATTTAAAAAACTATCCACCAAATTTAAATTAGATTATGTCAAAAAAAGCATTGAAGAACTCTACCCTTCAGCATCATTTCATCCTCAACAAGGGTTTTTACCGGATGAAGTTTATGGCACTTTAGTATTAAAAAAAGAAGACCGCTTCTCAAGTGAAGACATGATTGAAGGTAAAATCAGCAATAGACGTTTTCGTTGTGCTGATTTACACTTACAAGATGTTCGAAGAAGTGGAAAACACACCACAGTCGTCACTGTGTTTAGGGGTCGCTTTTACGAAATTGAATTTGAAAAGACGCTTGCAACCCCAGTTTATATCGTAGACAACCAAAGCATATTTTCAAGATTTTCAGGGTTTGAAAAGATGGAGATGGAATACGTTGAATTCAATAAAGCATTTGATGTCTTTGGCAAAGATGCACTTGCCACATTCCGTTTGATCAAACCACGATTTATGGAACACATCATGTCCTTGAAAAACCGTTATAATGGCATTCAGTTTGGATTCATCGGCAATAAATTATATGTCGCCATCAAGAATGGCATCGATACATTTGATTTGAAAATGTTCAAACCAATCGATTTAAGTTACATCGATGAAATCAAAAAAGAGTTTGAAGATATCACCATCATGATTGAAACGCTTACAAGCGAATTGTGATTGACTTCTATATTTAAATTTTCTATAATGTAGCTGAGTTAATACTTCGGGGCAAGGTGAAATTCCTTGATCGGCGGTAAAGTCCGCGAACCTTCTTGGTTGAACTGGTGCAATTCCAGTACCGACAGTATAGTCTGGATGGGAGAAGAAAGAGGTTTTTTAGCCTGTTTTTTGCCGTCACCCTGGAGTGGCGGCATTTTTGTTCATAGGAGGATAATATGAGAACAAATTACAGTATTAAAAAACTCATTTTTATTGCTTCGCTTGCAGCCATTTCAGTCGTCTTCGGTTTGATCGAGATTCCACTCGGTTTGCCGTGGCTTAAACTGGATGTCAGCGAACTTGCGATTTTGGTCGCAGCAGTCGTCATTGGTTACAAAGGCGCGTTTGGTCTAGTATTCGTTAGGGGTATTTTCAGACAAGCGTTCCAAGGCCAATTGTTCATGCCAACCGAACTGGTTGGTGAAGCCATCGCGATGATCGCGAGTACGGTATTATTATTGACCTATTATGGGTTGTCAAAAGCGATTAAAACATATCGTAAACCACTCATTTTTGAGGCTGTAGTTGATCCGCAAATGGTCTCGTTTAAAGAAGTCATCGTGATTGTTGCTGGATTGACAGTAACACTCACCGTGGTCATGATTACATTGAATATTTTCATCTTAACACCGATTTACTTGAGTACTTATGATGCTTTATTCGGATTCTTTGGATTTTCATCCTTCCACATCACCGTATTCACATTATTAAATGACCCAGGCATGGCCAACATATTCGGTGTAGACTTATCGAATTGGAACCTTTATGTGACATACATAGTAGCAAATTATACGTTATTGAATGTTGCAAAAGGATTGATTACAAGTATGTTATTTTTGCCAATTAAATCGACATTGGAGAAAGTTGAGTTATAATAGAGTCGAAAAGAGGTGAGTTATGAAGCATTTGTGGTATGAATTAAAACAACCATTCATTAAAGAAGATATGAAGCGATTTATCTTAGAAGGGTTGCTAGCCAGTTTGATTTTTGGTGGTTTCATCGGTGCCTTAGATTTCATCCTTGAAAACTATTTTAATTCCATTTTGGCTGCATTTTCTTTCATCATATTATATATTTTCTTATCAAGTAGGCTCTTCCGTAGCTTTAGACAGTACCATATATGGTATTCGATATTGGCGGTCGTGTTCTTGTTGATGGGAAAATATGCGATGAGATTAACCGCGAACTTACTGGTCATTCAAATCATTACAGGTAACGCGTCCGTGGTATTTGGCAGTTTGTCCACTGCGCTTTGGATTCTAAATCCACTCATCTATTTTTCATATTTTTGGGTTTGGTTGTGGGATTTTGAAGTCATTCTTTACAATGTATTGGAAATTCTATTAACCATTTATTTCAGCGTCAACATCTATCGGATGATGAAGCGCTGATTCGAAACCGCTTTTATTGGGTTCGCACTTTATTTTAAACACCCTATGGGGTATAATACTAACGGAATATTGAGATATTATATAAAGGAGAATAAAACAATGCCATTTATTTCAGATGTGTATGCAAGAGAAGTACTTGACTCACGTGGAAACCCTACGATTGAAGTAGAAGTTTACACAGACAGTGGTGCATTCGGTAGAGCTTTAGTGCCATCCGGTGCTTCCACAGGTGAATACGAAGCTGTTGAATTAAGAGACGGCGACAAAAAGAGATTTTTAGGAAAAGGTGTATTGAAGGCGGTTGAAAACGTCAATGATATCATCGCTCCAGAAATCATTGGTTATGCAGTTACTGACCAAGTAGCGATTGACAGATTGATGATTGAACTTGACGGTACACCAAACAAATCCAAATTAGGTGCGAACGCTATTTTAGGTGTTTCGATGGCCGTTGCGAGAGCAGCAGCTGATTTCCTAGGTGTGTCACTTTATAACTACTTAGGGGGATTCAATGCGAAACAATTACCAGTACCTATGATGAACATCATCAATGGTGGTGCGCATGCGGACAACAACATCGACTTCCAAGAATTCATGATTCTACCTGTCGGTGCTAAGTCATTCAAACAAGCCATCCAATGGGGTGCTGAAGTATTCCATAACTTAAAGAGCGTATTAAAATCCAAAGGTTATAATACAGCGGTTGGTGACGAAGGCGGCTTCGCTCCAAACTTAGGTTCAAACGAAGAAGCAATCCAAGTCATCCTTGAAGCAATCAAGAAAGCTGGCTTCGAAGCTGGTAAAGACATTTTCTTAGGTATGGACGTTGCAGCATCCGAATTCTACAACGCTGAAACCAAGAAGTATGTCCTTGAAGGTGAAGGCGGCAAAGCATTCACTTCTGAAGAATTGGTTCAATTCTATGTTGGTTTAGCTAACAAATACCCAATCATCACCATCGAAGACGGTTTCGACCAAAACGACTGGCATGGTTGGAAGTTATTAACTGAAGCTTTAGGTAATAAGATTCAATTGGTTGGTGACGATCTATTCGTTACAAATACCGAAAGATTATCTAGAGGTATTGCTGAAGGTATCGGTAACTCCATCTTGATTAAAGTGAACCAAATCGGTACATTGACAGAAACTTTCGACGCTATGGAAATGGCTAAGAGAGCTGGTTATACCGCTGTCGTATCACACCGTTCTGGTGAAACAGAAGACACCACCATCGCTGACATCGTGGTTGCAGTAAACGCTGGTCAAATTAAGACTGGTTCTGCATCACGTACAGACAGAATTGCTAAGTACAACCAATTACTTCGTATCGAAGATGAATTGGGCGAAACTGCACAATTCCATGGCATCAAGTCTTTCTACAACTTAAAGAAATAATTCAAACAAAATGCCCAGCGAAAGCTGAGCTTTTTTTTCGTTATTGAGCCACATTTAGATGATTATTTTCGATGTATTTGTACACAAGCGCGTGTTTTACTAAAATTTGGTATGATGAAATGTTTGTAAAGTTTCTCAACAAATGCACCTTTGTCTGAAAAAAAGGCCAAGGATTACAGCCACCAAACATAATTTGATTCTAAATAACCCTATCAAAATCATTCAAAAACAATAAATGAATAGTAATGCCTTTTTCGATGCTGTTTAGACCTTCTTATAGATTTTTTTGATTGTATCATTATAAGCCAATTGAACTGAATTTTATAGAATTTTGATCGATGTAATAATACTTAAACACAGGTTCTGTACGGTTTACGAATCTCGCACCAACATGAGATAATGCTTCATTTTTGACAACAGTGCTCAATAATTGGTCATACTCAAAAATGTAATAGTGGGTGGTGGTTTCAATGGCGTGATAACCATAAAATGGAATTCGTCTCAAATAATCACCTGAAAGCTGACCACCATGGGTGGGTAGAAGGTTACCATCCAAAAATTGATAGGTTAAATCGTCTGAAATATACATAATCATATTTTGGTCATAGAGATAGGTTGAATCTAAGATATTAGAAGTGATGTATGATGATTGATATTCTAATTGGTCACCTTCGAATTTTACGATGATTCTAAAAAGATTTTTTTGATATTCCGTTAAAACACGGAAGATAGCGAGTTTTCCTTTACCTATTTCAAACCAGTTGTTAGAATGACTTCGGTGTTTGGTGGGTTTTTCTATGTAATCAATATAATAAGATAGGATGGCGTGGTTGACGTAAGGTCCTTCGATAAAACCATTTCTTTTTGTATTGAAGGGACAAGGGTTAGACTTGCCAAAACAACCATCACCAACGGTTATTTCAAATCGGTTGATATCCTCATCATCATTGAATTCTAAAGCATAATAATGGCCTGATAATGAAGGTCTTTTGACGATTCTAGGGTATTCTTTTTTACCATCAACAATCAGCACAACACTCGGGATATCAGATTCACCATAGTGCACGGATTCAATCGTTATATCGCCATCGATTTTTGGCATTTGAATGATTTCATATACCACCATCGAATCGTTCTTTTCTTCCATAGCCAATAGTACTTGGTGTCCGTTTTGGTTCCCAAACATCAAAGCATACTGTGGGTAATCATAGGAAAAATAGATCCTGTTTGAGTCAGTTAAGAATTCATAGGGTGCATCATTTTGACAACCAACCAATAAAAACATGAACACTATTTGGATTAAAAGGAACCCCTTTTTCATATGTAAAACCCCTTCTTTATTAGCATGATTTTATCACTAACTTAAATAAAAGTCATTTCATTTTTTTGGTTTTTTGAAATTTTATTTGTTACTTTTATTAATACGTATTTTTTGGATTTGTGAATGTATGTTCTATACCTTATGGTATAATATTTAAGAAGTTGGTGAATCCATGAAATTAATCACACTGTTTAAAGACGGTGCGACACATACATTTGAGTCGCTCCAGGAAATCACCCATTTTGATGCCATCACTTTATCGGAAAAACTCGATGAACTGTTGAATCAAAAAAGGGTAACCAAAAAAGATACATTATACACATTGAAATCGAGTTACGCCATAGGCTTATTAGATATTAAGAACCAAGGATTTGGTTTTTTACTCCAACCAGATGATGATTTATATATATATGAAGAAGACATGGGTTTCGCACTCGATGGCGACTTGGTTTTGGTCCACGTTGGGGCTCGAAACAAGGTGGTGGAGGTCTTAGAACACAACACCACAGAACTCGTTGTCCATGTTAAGAAAATGAACACACAATATGTGTTTTTACCAATCAAACCGCTTAGGCTGACCATTCAAGTCGAAACCAAACAACCTTTTTTAGGTGGTGAAGTGTTACTCATCAGTCTAGATAAATATGAAGGTAAACATGTATTTGGTTCAATCAAGAAAACCTTAGGGTTTGAAACAGACCCAGGCATGGATATCCTAGAATTGGTTTATCAAGCCAACTGGCCTTATGAGTTTTCAAAAGAAGCCTTGAATGAAGCTGAAACCGTCGAATCCATCGATATCGCACCAAGAAGAGAAGTCAACGATGAACTGATCGTTACGATTGATGGTGTGGATGCGAAAGATTTAGATGACGCTGTCGCTCTTAAAAAAGTGGATAACAACTACATTTTATCGGTGCACATCGCGGACGTCTCTGCCTATGTGCAACCCAATTCATTTTTAGATAAAGATGCTTTAGATCGAACCACGTCGGTGTATTTGGCTGACCGCGTGATTCCGATGTTACCAAGAAAACTATCCAATGATTTGTGTAGTTTAAATGCAGGGACACGAAAGAAATGCTTATCTGTCACGATGACACTCGATGCGGATGCCAATGTGATTGACCACAAGATTGAACAAACCTGGATAACGGTAGACAAACGTCTCAATTACGATGAGGTCAATTTATTCTTAGATGGTGAAACATCACTATATACCCCTGAAATTGAAAAAATGATGATTCAAATGGCTGAATTATCATCGATATTGGAAGAAAAACGCCGAGAACGCGGTGCTTTGGAGTTTAAATCGTTAGAGTTTAAGTACGATACCGACGACTTAGGCAACATCATCGACATACACCCTTATGTGACAGGCAAAGGACAAAAATTGATTGAATCCTTCATGGTCCTTGCCAACGAAACCGTATCGATGCACCTATCCTCGATGGAATTGCCATGTATTTACCGTGTCCACGACAAACCGACCGAAGAAAAACTGATCAATGTCATGAATATGGTCAAAGAAATGGGCATCAAAATCCCTAAACTACACCACATTACCCCAAGAACCCTTCAAAATATCATCGATAAACTCGAAGGTCATCCGCTTGAAATCGTGTTTCATACGATGTTTTTAAGGGCGATGCAAAAAGCTGAATATAGCGGAAAAAATATCGGTCACTACGGGTTAGCATCTAAGTTCTATTCACACTTTACATCACCGATACGCCGATACCCAGATTTACTGCTACATAGATTGATTCGTGCCTTCTTAATTGAAACCGACCAGTTTGAAAAAAACTATAAATACTATGAATCGGTCATTGAAACCATCGCTGAAAAGTGCTCCATGATGGAACGAAAAGCCGATGAACTCGAAAGAGAAACCGACAAATTGAAAACCACTGAATTTATGGCTAATAAGAAAAATCAAGTCTTTGATGCCATCATTTCAAACATCACCAAAGCGGGTATTTTTGTTAGATTAGACAATGGTATCGAAGGGTTAGCACCCATCCGCTTGATGAAAGACTATTATTATTTTGACGATATTCGTCTCACACTCAAAGGCAAAAACAACAAGCAAGAATTCGCCATCGGTAAGCCGATTCGCGTTAAATTGATCGATTGTGATATTGTCTTAAGACAACTGACGTTTACCGTATTTGAGGAAAAGAAAAATGACACAAAAGAATTCCATCGTCACCCAAAACAAAAAGGCAAGGCATGATTATTTCATTGAACAATCGTATGAAGCAGGGATCAACTTAAAAGGGACGGAAGTCAAATCCATCCGTGAAGGTAAAGTATCCGTCAACGATGCGTATGTTCAAATCAAACATGGCGAAATTTTCATCATCAATATGCACGTTTCCCCTTATACACACGGGAATCTGTTTAACCATGAGGAAACCAGAACCAGAAAACTCCTCATGCACAAAAAAGAAATTTTAAAGATTGAAGCGAAAATCAAAGAAGATGGCTATACAGTCATCCCTTTAAAAGTATACTTCGTTGAAGGCTTAGTGAAAGTTGAAATCGCGATTGCGAAAGGTAAAAAACTGTTCGACAAACGAGAATCCTTGAAAGAAGAAGATGCGAAAAAACACATGAAGAAGACCTTAAAGGAGGCTTTCCGACGTGAAAGTTAAAGTTGGGTTGATGTTGGGCGGCGGCGGTGCTAAAGGTGGTTACCATCTGGGTGTCATCCGCGCGCTCCAAGATGCCAATTTAATCGACAAAATCGACTGCATCGCTGGCACTTCGATTGGTGCCATCAATGCCCTTTTATTGATGTCTTTAAACGACGCCGATAAAATCAGTGAAATTTGGCAACTGGCTCAATCCAACAATCCAATCAAACAAAAATCTTTTAGAATTAAACAAGACAAAGAAGGTTTGTATAGCCTTGAGGTCTTGAGAGACATTTTTGAAAAATATATCGATGTGAAAAAAGTCAAACAGTCGAAAATTGATACCTATGTGGTCGCTGCTAAAATCATCGATACTAAGAAGATTGCTTCTCAAATTCGTACAGGCAATCACGAAAAAACCGTATTTCATTTGAATGAGATGGACAATTGTTTTGACGCGGTGATTGCGTCCGCATCCATCCCCCTATTCTTTGGTACAACTTATATCCATGACGAAGCCTATGTCGATGGGGGTTTGGTAGACAATAACCCAATAGATGTTTTGATTGAACAAGGCTGCAATGTCATTTTGAGTGCCCCTTTAGACCATGGTTTTAATTACAATGCTTATGCCAACCATAAGGTGTTGTTCATCAATTTAACGGACTTCAATGTCTTCAGTGCGTTGCCACTGATTGATGCTTATGACATCATCCGGTTCACAGAGGAATCGATTGAAGAACGACAAAACTATGGGTATTTGGTAGCCAGTGAAATATTCGCCAAGTTACGCGAAACAGGCGTTTTAAAACGGGGACTATTTGGATTGAATGAGAACTTCATTAAAGTCGATAAGTTCACGTTCATTGAAGCCCCTAAAGAAACCTATGAACGTGTTAAAGCATTGCGTAAAGAACGCCGTATCACCAGAAGAGAAGCACAAAAACGCTTGTCCATCAAAGAAAAGATTGAACAAGCACTGAATAGAGGTAAGTAAATGCAAATCATTGAATTTTTACAATCGTTTTCGAACCCAGCGTTAGACTGGGTCATGCGCATCATCACCGAGTTTGGTGATCAATACTTTTTCATCCTCTTAGGGGCTGTTTTATATTGGACTGTGGACAAAAAGTTTGCGTTCAAATTGATGGTCGCTTATTTGGGGTCTGCCTTCATTAATGGGGGATTAAAAGCATTGACCAACAAACCCAGACCATATCAAGAAGGTGCGAGACCGATTCTCCAACAAACCGAAGGGTCATCGATGCCAAGTGGACATGCACAAGCTGCAGGGTCATTGGCCATCAATCTCTGGAATGAATATTATTATGCCAAATGGGTCCGCGGCTTGATGATCGCGATGATCATCTTGGTACCACTGTCCCGCATGTATTTGGGTCAACATTATTTAGAAGACGTGTTGGTAGGCCTCGTGTTAGGATTGATATTAGGTTCTACATTCATGTTCTTACTAGGTGTGGGCAATTTTGATAGAGAACACATCCGTGCTTTGTATCCAGTACCCGTATTACTCATATTGATGGCATTTTTCCACCAAGAACCCTTATTTGTTGCGGGTGGGGCATACATCGGTTTAGCGGTTGGGTATTTCCTTGAAAAGAAATATGTCAAATATAAAGTGGCTGCACCGCTATGGATTCAAGTGACTAAAGTATTGCTCGGTTTGGCGATTGCATTCGGGCTAAAAGAAGGACTTAAATTTGTGTTTCCGTATTCGGCTGATGTCGACTTAAATCCAACATTTTTAGATTTGAGTTTTGATTTTATCCGATATTTTATCATTGCTTTATGGGCTAGCCTAGGGATGATGTGGGTTTCCAAGAAACTATTTAAGAGGGCCAAATGAAAAAGTTTATACTCATTTGTATCACGGTGAGTTTAGGTTTTTTAACCGCTTGTGACACCCCAATCAACAACAATCCAGACCCACTGCCTGAACCCATTGTCAACGCCGATTATGAACGGTTGTTTGACGATGATAATGAAAAATCCTTTACGCTCGAAGTGACCACCACAGAGTTTTATAAATTAGATCAATACATGGTTGAATATAGAAACCAGTTTGGCGATTTAAAAACAGATGCTGTGGTTCAAGGCAAATTGATTTATCGTGACGCCCAAGGTGAACTTGAAATCGATCAAGTCGCTTGGCGTACGAGAGGGAATACCTCACGTACACGCATGATAGACAATGAGGGTAACCTTAGACCTGTATCCTACAAAGTATATTTTGATAAGCCACTCTATCTTGAATCTGGTTCAGAAGCTGAAAAAGCCATTAATAAACGTGAAGTTTTTGGTATGACTGAACTGAATTTTAAGTATAACCGAAACGAAGATGCTACCTATGTTTCTGAAAAGTATTCATACGATTTATTCAGAACGTATGGTGTATTCGCGCCTAGAGTAACGCATGCTAAAATGTATTTAAAAGTGGGCAGTGTGACCCATTTCTTAGGCATTTATAACGTGATTGAATCGATTGACCAATCGTTTTTATCCAAACGTTTTCCCAATGAAGACCAAGGCAATTTATACAAAGTCTTGTGGCAACAATTTGGTCCTGCCAGTCTTGAACTCGGTTATGACCCACGTGCCATAGGTATTAAAGATGAAGCGAGTCATTATTTTCCAAGTTATGACTTAAAAACCAATAAAAAAACCAACGATACCAGTGATATTGTGACATTCATGGAAATGACCAATACCTTAGAAGGGTCGTATTTTAAGACTTATATCGAAGCGAATTTTGATGTAGATCGTTTATTACGCCTACTCGCGATTGGTGTATTGTTGGGTAACCCAGACGATTACCGTGCCATGGGCAACAACTATTATTTATATCGAAACAACGTCACAGGCAAATGGACCATGATCCCATATGACTATGACCATGGATTAGGACAAGGGTGGGACGGCGCACCGGTATTCACCAATTACTCCATTGGCATGGATATTTATCAGTGGGGTAACCTAAATTCAGTATTGGTTGGTAGAGAAATCAAACACCCGCTCACCGATAAAATACTAGACATTCCCGAATACCAATTACAATACGAAGCACACTTGAAAACACTCATTGAAGAAGATTATTTCAGTGAAACTGCATTTTTGGATGCCCATTTAGCCGTTAAGGCATTGTATTCAGATGATATACAATCTGCCAAATGGCCAATCGCATTTGGGGTTAGAAATATCTCATGGTATATTGATGGCAAACGAAACGACATCATCAACCAATTGAACTATTACACCAATAACCCAACAAAACGTCCATAATCAATGGATTATGCTTGTAAAAGTAGGGATTTATGATAAAATAGCAATAGAGCGAAGAACAAGATAAGTAATGACGACCAAATCAAAGAGAGATCAGTTAGGTGAAAGTGATCACGGTATTCATGAAGCTACTTGGGAGCGAATGGTAAACTGGCCTTAACAGTACAATGAAGGGCTAATCTTTTAGGGGTTAGAACTAAGGTGGTACCGCGATTAACATCGTCCTTAGAATGCAAATTCTATGGACTTTTTTTATGGAGGAAAGACATGAGATACATGACCGCAGACGAAATTAGACAAACATGGCTACGATTTTTTGAATCGAAAGGCCACAAAATTGAACCATCCGCATCCTTAGTGCCGATGGGTGACAAAACACTTTTATGGATCAACGCCGGGGTCGCACCACTCAAGAAATACTTTGATGGGTCTGCGATGCCGCCTAACCCACGTTTGACCAATATCCAAAAGTGTATCCGCACCAACGATATTGATAACGTTGGTAGAACCGCACGTCACCATACTTTCTTTGAAATGCTCGGAAACTTTTCCATTGGGGATTATTTTAAGCCTGAAGCGATTGAATTTGGCTTTGAACTCCTCACCAGTGAAAAGTATTTTGGCTTTCCAAAAGAAAAACTATACATGACTTATTATCCAGACGATTTTGTTGCGAGAGATAAATGGATTTCTTTGGGTGTCGACCCAACCCATTTGATTCCGCTTGAATCCAATTTCTGGGAAATTGGTGAAGGTCCATCCGGTCCAGATACGGAAATTTATTTTGACCGCGGTGAACAATACGACCTTCGTGGCAAAGAATTGATTGAAAATGACATTGAAAACGAACGTTTCATTGAAATTTGGAACATTGTTTTCTCACAGTACAATGCCAAACCAGGGACCCCAAGAAAAGATTATAAGGAATTACCAAACAAAAACATTGATACTGGTGCTGGACTAGAACGTTTCGCTTGCGTCATTCAAGGGACTAAGACCAATTTTGAAACCGACTTATTCATGCCAATCATCCAGCACACCGAAAAATTATCGGGTGTGACTTATACCGGCCAAATGGCATTCAAAGTCATTGCTGACCATGTGAAGACCTTGTCTATGGCGATTGCGGATGGGGCGATTTTATCCAACGAAGGTCGAGGTTATGTCTTAAGAAGATTGTTGAGACGTGCCACCAAATATGGTAAAAAACTGGGTCTACAAGAAGCATTCTTACACTTACTTGTGGATGATGTCATTCAAATCATGGGCCATTTCTATAACAATGTTAAAGACAATGAAAAAATGGTTAAACGTGTCATACTCGCTGAAGAAAACAAGTTCTTAGAAACCTTGGCTTCAGGTGAAAAACATTTATTAGAAGCCTTAGAAGGTGTATCTGAACTCAAAAAAGAAGATGCTTTTAAATTATATGATACCTATGGATTCCCAATCGAACTCACGTTAGAATTATCAGAAGAGTTGGGTAAAACCGTGGATCTTGAAGGTTTTAAAGCACTGATGGAAAGACAAAAAGAACTTTCTAGAGCAAACCGTAACGCTGAAAATTCTATGAAATCTCAAGAAGCTGAATTCTTGTCCTTTAAGACGCCAAGTGTATTTATTGGTTATGATACGCTATCTTCTAGAAGTGAGGTCATCAAATCATTCCCTCAAGGCGTTGTATTAGACAAAACCCCATTCTATGCGACCATGGGTGGACAAGTGGCGGATAAAGGCACCATCAATGGCTATCCAGTCAAAGATGTGGTTAAACTTCCGAATGGTCAAACCCTACATGTGATGGATGAATCTTTCGATGAAGGTGAAATGGTTTTATGTGAAGTGGATTCAACGAATCGCACACGCATCATAAAAAACCACTCGGCAGCACACTTATTCCACAAAGCTTTAAAAGTCACTTTAGGCAACCACTCCAACCAACAAGGGTCACAAGTTAGTGAACAAACCATGCGTTTTGACTTCAATAACTATGAAGCATTAACCGTTGAAGAATTGCTCAAAATAGAAGCCATCGTCAATGAAGCTATTTTAAGAGATTATCCTGTAGATACCATTGAAATGCCACTAGAACAAGCAAAAGCGATGGGTGCGATGGCACTGTTTGGTGAAAAATACCATGACATCGTTCGCGTCGTCAATATCGGCAATTATTCGATTGAACTTTGTGGGGGTACCCATGTGAAACGTACGAGTGATATTGAACGTTTCGCGATTACATCTTATGAATCGATTGGTTCAGGGATTTACCGTGTTGAAGCGGTGACAGGTAAACACTTAGAGTCCGATATGGTTTATGCATTAAAACCATTTGAAGCAGAAATCGATACACTGAAACAAAAAGAGGAACGTTTGGTGTCTGAATTGAAACAAATCGATTCTAAATTTAGGGTAGATGCCCCAAGCAGAAGTCGTTTGATTGGTTCATACAATGACATCATCGCCCTGAGAAAATACGTTGAAGTACTCAAAGAACACAATAAAAATTTGGAAAAGAATCTCCTTCAACTCAAACAAAAACAAGCGTTATCTAATCTCGATGCATACATCCAATCCGATAGTAAATATCAAATCATTCTTGAAAAGAATTTAGATAAAGACATTCAAAAGCAACTCGTCGATGCAATCTATGATAAAATAAAAGCGGAAGTGGTATGTTTGATCAATGAAACCGATGAAAAACTCCTCTTCTTATGTAAAACAAACAAAGTAGATGCGAAAGCGATGATTCAAAAAGCAGCGGCTGTTTCGAATGGTTCTGGTGGTGGCAAATCTGACTTTGCTCAAGGTGGTACCGCAGATAAATCGAAACTAGAAGATATCGTAGCATCCTTCAAGGAGTGGTTTAATTGATTTACATTGGTCTAGATTTAGGGGAGAAAACCTTGGGCATTTCAAGGAGTGATTCAGGTATTTTTTCAAACCCTGTAGGGACCTATCGTTTTTATGAAAACCATTATGAGGACGCTGCGAATTACATTTCAAAATATATCCATGAAGAAGGTGTCGATGTCGTGGTTTTGGGTTATCCAAAACACATGAATGATGACATTGGTATCCGTGCCCAAGTCAGTGAATCATTTAAAGCGATGCTTGAGTCGAAAACCAAAGCGAAAGTCGTGCTTTGGGATGAACGTCTATCGACATATGAAGCTTTGGCACTGATGACTGAAATGGGTATTAAAAAAGACAAACAAAGACAAAAGAAGGATGAATTAGCAGCACTCATCAATCTCCAAAGTTATTTAAACCGAAAAGGAGATTAATATGGAAGATAACAAACTCACCATCATTTATGATGGCCAAGAAGTGATGGCAGACATTCTGTTTACCCATTACTCTGAACAAACTGAAAAGAATTATGTGGTATTTCAATTTTCCGACCGCGATGAAATCAGCGCGGCTGTATTCGTTGAGACCGAGAGTGGCGAAGGCTACTTTGAGGATGTGCAAACTGACGAAGAATGGGAAATGCTTGATGAGTTATTAGAAAACTACTTAGGTGATGACCAGGATGACGAAGAAGCACAAGACGAAGACGAATCTGACGAAGATTAACGAACTCAAACTAAAAGCCCAATCTTTAAAAGTACCAATCCTATCTGACGATGGGCTTTTATTTTTGGTGGAAACCCTTGAAAAGCACCACGTAAAAAACGTTTTAGAAATCGGTTCAGCGGTGGGGTATAGCGCTTTGGCGATGGTGATCCACGCAGGCGTAAAAGTCACGACCATTGAACGCGAACCTGAGTTGCATACGCTCGCATGTAAAAATGTCGACACATTTGATTTAAAAGACGAGATTACGTTGTTATTTGGTGATGCTTTAGACATTGAACTGGATCCATCTAGTCGATTTGACGCAATTTTTATCGATGCCGCCAAAGCCCAATACGAAAAGTTCTTCACCAAATTTGAACCTTACTTAAATGTGGGGGGCATCATCATTACAGACAATCTAAATTTTCACAATGTCGATCTAGATACCGTTTCTAGAGGGACCAAAAATTTAGTCAAAAGACTGGCATCATTCAAACAATTTTTAAAAGATCATACAGATTATGAAAGTGAATTGTTCGATATCGGAGACGGTATGAGCATTTCTAAAAGGAACCAATGATGAAAAAACTCGTAACATTGTTTAAAATAGAATCTATCGCGATGTTGTCCCCTTGGGTTGATGGATTTATCCTTGGTCAAAATGGGGTTTCGACCCGTTTGACACGCAGTTTTACAACGGAGGAAATCATTGAAGCATCGAAACAAATGAAAGCCTTAAATAAAGGTTGTTTTATCATCATGAACCGAATCCTTCATGATTCGGATGCCAATCGTTATAAAACGTTCATCGAATCTGTGGAAAGTGACGCCATCACAGGCTACATCGCTGGCGATATTGGGGTATTGTCGATTGGGAAATCCTTAGGCATATCACATAAAATGATATATAACCCTGAAACCCTCATCACCAACGTTTTTGATGCCCATTTTTACCATGGTTTAGGCATCCAAGGGGTTTATTTAGCCAAAGAAATCACCTTAGAAGACATTGAAATCATTGGAAAAAACCGCCCATATCATCTGTTTGCTTATGGTCATGGGTATTTAAATATGTTTTATTCAAAACGTCAATTGATTGAAGCCTATTTTGAAAACAAGCATCGATCAAATGATTTTCACGATGCGAGAAATCTTTCTGTAGTCGAAGAGAAAAGACCAGAGTTCAGATACCCGATTTTAGAAGATGAAGCCGGGACCCATGTATTTAGAAATCATGTTTTCTCGAGTTTAAATCACTTAAAAACACTATCTCAATCGATCGATTATTTGGTATTTGATACCGTATTTCATGACGACCAATATGCCTTAGATATCTTAAAAATATACAGCGAAGAAGCCCATTTATCCGACACACGTGTGATTGAGCTTCAAAACAAATATCATGAAGTTTGGGACGAAGGGTTCTTCTTTAAGAAGACTGTCTACAAGCCGAAGAAGGTGGAATTATGACCGAATTACTCGCCCCTGCTGGGGATTTAGAAAAACTAAAAATCGCCATACTTTATGGCGCCGACGCCGTGTTTATTGGCGGTATGGAATTTAGTCTAAGAGCACGTGCCTCTAATTTCACTTTGGAAAATATCAAAGAAGGCGCAGATTTTTGTCATCAATATGGTAAAAAACTGTATGTTACCACCAACATTATTCCCCACAATGATAACATGGATGCATTGATTGAATACTTGAAAGGCCTTGAACAAGCCGGGGTAGATGCCATCATTGCAGCCTCACCTTACATTATAGAAACAGCCAAAAAACATACACAAATCCCCGTGCATATCTCCACTCAACAATCGGTGGTTAATGGCCACGCGGTGCGATTTTGGAAAGATTTAGGCGCAGAGCGTGTGGTGCTTGGTAGAGAACTCGATATCGAAGAAATCGAAGCCATCACAGCCGCATCCGATGTTGAAATTGAAGTGTTTATTCATGGGGGTATGTGTGCTTCCTATTCAGGCAGATGTACCTTATCAAACAATATGACAGACCGCGATGCCAACCGCGGTGGTTGTGCCCACAGCTGTCGTTGGAACTATGATTTATATGCCGATGACACCTTGATTTCAGATGAAAAAATGCCATTTTCGATGAGTTCAAAAGACTTACAAACCCTCGCATTTATCCCAAAACTGATCGATGCGAAAGTATCATCACTTAAAATTGAAGGTCGTATGAAGTCGATTCACTATATCGCGACCGTGGTCAGAAGTTACCGCTTATTGATGGATGAATATATCCAAACTGGACAAGTTAAAGATATATCCATCTATGAAAGAGAAATCCGTAAAGCTGAGAATCGTTTGACCTCTTTTGGATTTTTAGGTGGGATGCCAAAAGCGGAACAACAACTATATAACTTAAGAAGTGAAGAGCCTACCAAAGAGTTTTTAGGGTTGGTTGTCGATTATGATCAAAAATCCAAAATCGCCACCATCGAACAGAGAAACCATTTTACACCAGGTGAGTTGGTGGAACTCGTTGGACCAAGGTATCAACAAAGCTTTGTGATGGGTGAGATTCGCGATGTTTCAGGCCAGATTTTAGATGCTGCTAGACACCCTAAACAAATCCTTAAAATCCATATGCCATTTGAAGTACAACCTTATGACATGCTCAGAAAGGTTTTAAACGATGAAAATTGAGAAGTCAGGGAAAGTACTCGAGTATGTGATCATTCCTAAACCCATCAAGAATGCCTATTTTCGTGTAAAAGACCATCAAATTGTGGTCACGAAAGGGCCAAGAATCCCACTTCAAGTCATTGAAAAAAGACTTTTTGACAATTTTGAGCAATTTCATCAATTGACACAAAAAGCAAAACCCAACTATGATACCCTGATGTTGTTTGGTCAAACCTATACTTTATCTATTCAAGTAGGCAAACCTTTTTCATATACCATAGGGGATGAAATAACCATCACCATACCAGATGAAAAAGACATCGACCGTGCAATTCAAACCCTGTATGGGTATGAACTAAAAAAACAATTAGATGCTTTGACACCATGGCTCATCGAAGCGTTAAAACCATTTCATTTATCGCCTCTACCAACCAAAATCAAGTATCTTAAATCGAAGTTTGGCAGCTGTCATACACGCAAAAGAGAAATAACGATGAATGCCTATTTGGCCAAAATCGATGTCCTCTTTACCAAGTATGTGTTGTTACATGAATATGCACATTTATTGGTGCCCAACCATCAAAAACCATTTTACGACGTGTTGGATTTGATGATGCCGGGTCATCGTGCAATTCAAAAAGCGCTTCGAAAACACCATATATAACTATCTAATTTTAAAAAATTAGTGTATAATTAGAGATTGTAAAAACAAGGAGTGATTTTATGGCAAAAAATAAACAGGTTTTTGAACTCACACAAGAAGGGGTAGATCAACTCAGAAGTGAACTATCTTACTTAAAAGATGTCAAAAGACCAGAAAACGTCATCGCTTTACAAGAAGCACGTGCTCAAGGCGACTTATCTGAAAACGCCGATTACGACGCAGCGAGAGACGAACAAGCAAGAATTGAAGCACGCGTCAAAGAAATTGAAAATATCTTAGAAAACTTCAAGCTCATCAGAGCATCCAACGATAATAAAGTGACCACCGGTAAAACCGTTGTATTACATTTCGTCGAGAAGAACAAAACCGCTGAATACCAATTGGTTGGTACGATTGAAGCGAACCCAATGCTCAATAAGATTTCTACCGATTCACCAGTAGGTAAAGCCATTCAAGGAACCATTGAAGGCGACACGGTTGAAGTACATTTAGAAACCGGCAAAACGTTCCACATTCAAATCGTTGAAGTCAAATAGTATGAAGCAAGGGAAATATCTCAAATTTATCCCAAGCGAATATCAAAAATCGGTGAAAAACATCGATTTTTTACACTTATTTAAGGCAGGGTTTCGTACAGTATTCATCGACATTGATAATACGTTGGTATCCTATAAAGAACACCACCTAACAGAGGCGTTGGTGTCGTTTTTAAAGGGCATCGAGTCGATCGGTTTTAAAGTTGTTTTAATTTCAAACAATAAACTTGAACGCATTCAAACATTTGTTGGCAACCACCCATACCCTTATGTTGCAAGCGCTAAAAAACCACTCAAACGTGGGTTTAGAAAAGGCATGCAACTGGTTGGGGAAACCGACCCGAAAAAGGTTGTCCACATCGGTGACCAATTGATGACGGATATTTTAGGTGGCAATCGCATGGGCTTCTATACAATTCTAGTCAGCGCGATTGAACGTAAATCTGATATCTTACCAACCCGCATCAACCGTAAGATGGAAGCATTCTTCATTAAAAAAGTCAAAAAACACCAAAAGGCATTGTATGAAAGCAGGTTACTTCCCTATGTTGAAACGTTGTAGCGGTTGTGGCGTCATCTTACAAGACGCCAATGAACAACAAGCTGGGTATGTTAAAGACATAGCCCATGATCTTTGTTTGGATTGTTTCAATCTCAAGCATTACTCAAAAGTCAATTCAGTGACGATCCATACAGGCGATATGCCACAAATCAAAGAAGAAGCATTGATCATTTATGTATTATCCATCAACCATTTATCGTTAAGATTGAAATATCGACTCGATAGACATTTTCCGAACTCTCCAGTTATTTTGGTTTTAAATCATATCGACACATTGGAACCCTCAGTGAATCTCAATCGAATGATTCAACAAATTCGCCGTGAAGCCAATCTATTAGAAATGAAGTTCGTCGATGTGGTCCCAGTTTCGGCCCTTCAAGATAAATATGTGGATGTGCTCATTGAATCGATCCAACACCATCAAAAAAATCGAAATGTCTACTTGGTTGGTTTCCAAAATAGTGGAAAATCATTGTTATTTAAACGCATTGCAAGCCACCTAAATATAGATACCACGGTATTGTCCGGTAAAAAACCAGGCTTAACATTGGCCAACTTCGATATCCCATTTCAAGGGTATCGTTTGGTGGATACCCCGGGGATCTATTTAAAGGGTTCCATCGCCTCATTCTTACCTTATGAATCTTATAAGGATTTGATCATCGAAACCCGCGTTAAACCAAAAATATATCAGTTGAATGAACTTCAAAGTTTATATCTAGGTGGGATGTGTGTCGTCTCATATTTGGAAGGTGGCTTCAAAGGGATCGCTTGTTATGCTTCCCCTGCGATGCAAATCCACCGTACGAAATACGATGAAACTTATGAAAAGTTCCATCAGATGCAACCATCCATGAAACACACCATCGAAGGTGTCAAATTTGTAAAAAACACATTTAAACTAGAACCCGATAAATCTTATGAACTCGCCATCTCAGACATCGCGATGATTCACATCAAAGGTAAAGCCACCATCGAAGTTTACTTACCAGAATCGATGCGCTTGAATTTAGAGGAGGCCCTCTATTGAACCTAGTTGCGTTGGTCCAAGAAAAATTAAAGAACCACCCACACAGGTTCAACCACATTTTAGGTGTCTATGAACGCGCCATTGAGTTACAAGCGATTTATGGTGGGAACAAATCCGCGATTGAAACAGCCGCCATCTTACACGATTATTTTAAATATGATACCGTAGAAGCTCAAATCGCTTGGATCAAAGATCCTAAAGAAGTGGAAAAATATCGCAGTGTGCCGGTCGCTTACCACGCCATCGCCGCTGCTTATTATGCCAAAGATGCGCTACATATTGAAGACCCGTTGGTTTTTGAAGCCATCTATTACCATATTTGGGGTAAAGTCGGCATGACACTGGAAACGATGATCATTTGTGTGGCTGATTTTTGTGAGAAAAATCGCACATTTCACGGTGCGAAAACAGTCTATCAATTGGCACTGAATGACTTACAAAAAGCATTCATCCTCAGTTTAGAATATACCATTGAGTATTTGAATGAAGACGGATTAACCCCGTTTTATGAACAATTAGAAGTATTGAACCATTATAAGGAGACACCATGGAGTTATTAGAAAAAATCATTAAGACGATCGACATCGTTAAAGTCACGGAAGTCAAAGTATTTGATATGGAAAAAAGCTCACCCTTTTTTGATTATGTCGTTTTAGCCACAGCCAATGAACGTCAATCCAACGCCCTCATCCAATATTTGAAAGAATCCATTGGCACCGAACAAATCAGAGGTTTTGAAGGCAAAACCGGTGGTTGGTTATTGGTCGACATGGGCGATGTAATCTTACACTTATTTTCCAAAGAAATGCGTGAATATTATGGGTTTGACAGACGTTTGATGGGTTTGAAACAAATCGAAGTCAAGGCGTAAATCATGTCTTTCCAAGATTTATATGTGCGATTAATCGAAGATATCGATTATGAACCCATCGTCAGTTGGATTACCAAAGCACTCAAACCAAACCAACGCATATTGGATGCGGGGTGTGGTTCAGGGGTGATTTTGGTACCATTATCCGCACAAGGTTATGACGTGGTTGGCATCGATATAGATACTAAAATGTTGGCCTATGCCCAACAAGCACTCATCGCGCAAGGGTTGCCTGTCCAATTATTTGAACACGACTTACACGAACCACTTGCCCAGCATTTTGATGTCGTTTTGTTATTCAATGATGTCATCAACTACTTTAAAGGGGTAAAACAAGTCTTTAAACTGCTTAAACAGGCATTAAACCCCTCAGGGTTCATCTTGTTTGATGTCTACAAAACCGAGTATTTAACCGTGATGGATGGGTATGTTGAAACGGAATCAGAACCGTTTTATTATGTGTGGAAAGCGTCTGTCCACGGCTCTATTTTGTTACATACCATCGAAGACCAAACGGGGACATATCAAGTCAAACAACATGTTTATCCATTGGATTATTACACCCAAATCCTAGAAAACCTAGGGTTTCATGTGAGTGTTACTGAAGGTCCAGATGAAAGAAAACACTATGTGAAAGCGAGCTTATAGCTCGTTTTTCTTTTTTTATGATCGTTTTAGGTATATATCGGTTGAGGTGTTATTGTGAAAAAGATATTACCATTTTTGTTGGTAGGTTTGATCATTGCTATTTTGGTTATCGTACCAAGAATAAAAACCGACACAAAACCCAAACCTGTAAAACTACCTGTCATGATTCAAGTAGAAATCCGTGGCGCGATCCATATGCCTGGGGTGTATGAGGTAGTAGAAGGGACGACTTTAGCTTCTTTGATTGGGTATGCCATGGGGGTACATCCTGCTGCGGACCTTCAAGCTTTAAACTTAACAACCCCGGTGTCGAGTGGTGTCAAGTATGTGATACCTTATAAGAATCAGGATGAGACAACTTTAAAAATCAACATCAACCAAGCCACCTTAGAACAATTGATGACTTTACCAGGCATTGGAAAAGTTACCGCTCAAAAAATCATCGATTATCGCGTTCAATCGGGACCATTCATGCGGATAGAAGATATTCAATTGGTTTCCGGAATTGGGGCACAAACCTTTGAACAAATTAAAGCGCTCATTACCCTCTAGCCATATCCATTTTTACGCGATTGGGGCACTTTTGATCTTTGTGTCCAAAGCTTATGTTTGGGGATGGTTATTGCTCATTATTTTCATCATTAAGACCAAACAACTACATTTCAAAAAAACCTTGTGGGTGTTTTTGTGTATCCTCTATGGGTGGGCATTGATTTATCAAAGTTATGTCCCTGAAAAGCCTGAGGGTAAAGGCATCGTTACCCAAGTAGAAAACGTTAAATCGGGCTACCGTTACACCGTGAAATACAGTCTATTCAATTACCATCTATACACGAAAACACCGATTGAGATTGGTACAATTATTAAAGTTGAAGGGGTTTTTACCACCTACGAACCAGACCAATTCCAGGGTGATTTTTCGAGTGAAGATTATCACAAGTCGAGGTTTGTTTATTATGTCATTTTCAATCCAAAAATTGAAACATTCGATACCATTGATATCCCACATATCTACCATCATCGATTAAAAAAGCACATTGAAACCATGCCGGAGGCTACACAGTTGTTTGTGAGTAGTTTGGTTTTAGGGGTATTTGAATCGGATATGAAAGCAAGCATTACCAAAGTGGGGATTACCCACTTGTTTGTGTTATCGGGGTTACATGTCACGATATTGATCGGCTTTTTGAATCAATGTTTATGGTTTTTACCCAAAAAGGTGAAACTCATCTTACAATCACTGTTGTTGTTAGGTTATTTGATGCTGACTTTGTTTCCCATATCACTCATCCGTGCGGTCATTCAGTATTTGTTGTATGAATGGTTGAATGTGGATAAAATTCAGTACACACGGTTGGATGTGTTTAGTTTTACTTGGGTCGTTTTATTGATAATCAATCCTTTTTATTTTAAACATACAGGGTTCTTGTTGACCTTTTTGGTCAGTTTTTTGTTCATCATTGGGACCTTTAAGCAGGACTTCAAAGGCATGTTAACTTCAACATTCGCTGCTCAAACATTGGTATTGCCAATCACGAGTAAAATGACACGAAAGGTATACCCTTTGTCTTTCTTGGTTAGCCCTCTTTTCATCCCCCTATTTACCTACATTTTATTACCACTATCGTGGTTAGCCTTGTGGTTAAAATTAGCAATCATTTTAGATCCTTTTTTTAGGGGTATCCTCACCCTCATTTCATTTTTAGAGTACCAAACTTTGGGGTTTTACATCCCAATCTTATCTGGCATATGGGCTTTATTATATTGGGTAATGT
>JAEZHT010000065.1 GCA_023436805.1 Bacillota bacterium | reverse complement strand
TTGAAAATAAGGTGAGTTCACACCCATGTGATTGAAAACACCATCTAAAATTAAGCGTTGGCCTTGAGCGTGTAACGCCTCCGCGAGGTTTTTCAAATCGTGGTGGTCACCATATTCAGGGGATATTTTCAAATAATCTGAAGCGTCGTATTTGTGGTTGGATAAGGAATCGAAAATCGGATTGAGGTAAAGCATATCGATGTCTAAATCTTTAAGATAATCCAGTTTTTTCATCAAGCTCTTGAGGTCACCGCCCCAAAATTCCAATTCATGACTCCAGTATTTCGCATCCGGCATGAAGTGACCCCCTTTGGGTAAGGTATCCCAAGGTTTTAAAGTACGGGGGTAAGCATATAAATGTTTCTTCCCTTCTAAATTAGTAGCAGGGACAAATCGGTCGACGATGACTTGATAGACGATTCTACCCATGTTTGGGTTTTTCAGTCTTTCATCGTATAGCCAAGGTTTTCTCATAATACACCTTCTTTCGGTTATAGATTATACCATCATTTAAGTGGTTTTTTTCTTCAGTGTTGGTTGAAACCGGGTACACATCACGCGTTATGCTTTCAGTTTTAGTGTATCAAATAGGCATTGTTTGAGTTTAATGAAAGCAAGCCCGAACAAGACCAGCAGTGGTAAGATAATCACCAAATTCGTGATTAAAAATGACCCCACCCCTTGATTGGGATCCATGAATGGGTATGGGTAATACTGTGTAAATAAGCCCGTGATTTGAAATATCATAAAATATAAAAATGGGTGTAACATCATCCAATAAATCGATTGGATTTTTGGTCTATCTAAGACGAATATGAAATACAATATCACATACAATATCGGCACGATGGTGTGGGTGACGAGCATGATGAATAACTGTACTTCAGAAAACCCGACTACCAACTCACGAAGTAATAGATTATAAACGATTCCTGTCAACACGATGTCTAATAAAGCGATTAAAGCGAGCTTAGGGAACCACTTGGATTGATCAAAGCCAAAGACCATTAAAAACGTCACGATGAATACCAACAAGTTACTTTGATTGGTGAAATAGCGGATGTTGATTAAACCAAATTCCACATAACTATAAAAAGTCCCATACATCGAAAACCCAAAAGCTAGCATCAAAACAATGAATTTAAATGAATAGATCACATAAGGTTTTAGCACAATAACACCCCTTCATACGTATTATACTAGAAAAAAACCACCTGGAGCTATACCCCAAGGTGGAATTACTAAAATAAGTATAATGTCATCCCCAACACCGCACTGATGAGAACCAAATGGATCGGTGTGAGTTTCTTGTAAAAGGATAATAATAGCACCACAACAAAGATGATTAAAGCCGTATAATCGAAATCAATCGATACGAAGTAATCGCCTAGAATGCTATGGAGTAAAACCGATAAACCTGCGGATAATATTAAACCCAAGATTACAGGTTTTAAGAATTTTAAGATGGTTTGAACGGGTTTGGTTTTAATGAACTTATCGGAAAAATACGCAATCAACAAGATGATGATGAAGCTTGGGAGTACTACCCCTAGTGTTGCGAAAACAGAACCCCATATTCCAAATGTATGAAATCCAGCGAAGGTTGCCATATTGACCGCGAATGGCCCTGGGGTCGATTCTGCGATGCCAATGAACTGATTGACTTGATCAATGGTTAAATAGCCGCCATTGACCATTTCCTGGCGAATGAGGGGAATCATTGCGTAACCCCCACCAAACGTGAATAAACCGATTTTAAAGAAGATTAAGAAGAGTTCTAATAGTTCAATCATGCTTGGGTTCTCCTTTCAATCGCTGTGTAGATTAAAGCGAACACCGCGGTTAAAATCAGCAATAAAACCACACTGAAATCGGTAAAGAACGATACCACAAAAGCAATCACCAACAATACCCCATTGATGATGTTGATTTGAACTTTTTTAGAGAGTTTAAATAAGGCGTGAAATATCAACACGGGCACCCCAGCACCAATACCAGCCAAAGCATTTTGAAGTGTGGTATTTTCAGAGAATGCTTGTAAGAACAATGATACCGATAGGATTACCATGAAGCTTGGTAACACCACACCTAAGGTGGCGAATAATGAACCTAAAAACTTCGCTTTATGGTAGCCAATATAAGTCGCGCCATTGATGGCGAACGGACCTGGGGTGGCTTCACTGATGGTGATGAGTTCTAACATCGTATCTTCATCGATCCATTTCTTTTTTTCAACGATATCCCGTTGCATAACCCCAATCATCGCGTATCCACCACCAAAGGTGAATAAGCCAATCTTGAAGAATGTCAAAAAGATATCTATATATATTTTTAATTTAGTCATAAAAAAATACCTCGAGGTTTATTATACGCTTTTATGTCGTTTTGTCAAAAAAAGAAGCGATTCGCTTCTCAATTGGCTTTGTCTTCTTTGAATAGATGATACGCATCGACAAACGGGATAAATAGTGGTGGCAACATCGCTGCGGTGGTCAAATTGGTTACGGTCGCACGTAAATACGGGTATAAGATGTGGACCGCATCTTTCTTTAAAAATTCAATGATGTCTGCTTCCGATTCTTTTTCAAATTCAAAGACACCGCGTAAGGCGATGGTCATGTTGAGTGGGTATTGGACATCTAAGGTGTCTTTGACCAAAAAGATGAGTTCGGTGAAAAAGACATTGTCTGCCATCTTCCCTGTGTTTCTCGTAATGTGATGGTTCAATTGATATGTACCACTCACATTCTTATTGACCAAATCCAATTTGGATATGACGATATTCATTCTTTTATAGGCTAACATGGTATCAACTCCTAATATTATTATAATATAAAAAAGAAAAACCCCGAAGGGTTTATCGTTAAATCACAAAGTTTCCGTTTTTGAAGACGACGACTTCTGTGCCATCATGTTGTACACCCACAATGGACATATCGGCTGAACCAAACATAAAGTCAACGTGAATCAAGGACTTATTATAGCCTTTCTTTTCAAGTTCTTCAATTGGGGTATTCAAACCACCTTGAATGTTCATTGGATAAGCTCTACCTAAGGCCATATGGCATGACGCATTTTCATCGTATAAGGTATTTAAGAATAATAAGTTGGTATTGGAAATTGGGGAATCGTGGCTGATCAAAGCAATCTCACCAATGTATCTAGAATTCTCATCGGTATTGAGGAGTTCTTCCAAGGCTTTCTTTTCCTTTTTCGCATCAAATTCTACGACTTTACCGTCTTTAAAGATCAAATAGAAATCTTCAATGAGTGTGCCTTGATAGTTGAGCGGTTTGGTAGCGACTACTTTACCGGAGGTTGCCCATTTGAGTGGCATCGTGAATGTTTCTTCGGTTGGGATGTTTGGATTGAAATAAACACCTGTGGTGGCGTGTTCTCCGCCTCCTGACCACACGTGATTTTCAACCAAACCAACGACCAAGTCGGTACCTAGGCTGTTTTTAAAACGCAATTCTTTGAAGTTTAAGTCATTTAAGACTTTGTTGTGTTTGTGTAAGACCTCGTTGTGTTTCGCCCAGTTTTCAATCGGGTCAGAGTCTTCATACACACGGCACGCATTGAAAATCGCGTCCCATAAAGCTTCTGTCGCTGCTTCACCTTTTAGATTTGGGAATACCGCTTCTGCCCATACTGGGTTTGAGGCTGCAACAATGGTCCATTGACCTTTGTTGCCCATGGTGTATTCTCTTAAGAATGGTAAGGCTTTTTGAGTGCTGGTGAGGGCTTTGGCCATCTTGGTGGCATCTACCCCTTCATTGACACCAATCACTGGTGAAATGACGTTTAAGAAGCACGCACCGTTGTCGACATAGTATTGGTTGGTTTCAATGACGTAGTTTGGTACTTCTTCTAAGGTTTCAACACTTTGGTAATCGTAAGCGAGTCTGGTGAGGTATTCATCGGACCATTGAACAATGACTTTCTTCGCGCCACAGGCGTAAGCTTCTTTCACAATCAAACGGGTGAGTTCTTTCGTTTCTGTGGTTGCACGAACAACGACCAATTGGTCTTTTTGAACATTCACACCGACTTGACAAGCGAGTTTGGCGTATTTTTCTAATAATGATAGTTTTGGCATAATTTTATTCTCTCCTTGTTGCTAATTATAACACAATTAGACAAAAAACAAATAGTATGTTAAAATATATTTGACATTAACGTAACGTTAAGGTTTATAATGTAATTGGTGGTGAAAACATGAACTATACATTGGATGATGTTTCAAAATTGACAGGACTCTCCAAACGGGCTTTACGCTTTTATGAAGAAAAAGGACTCATTTCTTCCAAAAGAAACCAAGCGAATTATCGCTTCTACGATTCAACCGATTTGGATAGAATTCAAACGATTTTGTTTCTAACTGCGTTCGATATTGACCTACAAACGATCAAGGGTATTCTAGATGACCCCAAAGCCGATTTGTTGTCTTTATATGAAACGCATTTAGGGGCACTCTATGAAAAAAGAGAAAAGCTCGATTTGATCATTTCCAACCTCACACTCACCATCGACTCGAAAAGGCGGGATGAACCCATGAAAGATAGAGACAAGTTTAAAGGATTCAAACAAGACCTCCTTGAAAAGAATGACAAGTCTTATAAACAAGAGGTCATTGAAAAGTATGGCGAAGCAGCCTACCAAAAAAGTAGAAAGGCATTTTCTAACATGAGTGAAGCGGATTTTGAACGCTTCGGTCTACTTGAAAAGAAACTCTTTGAAGCGTTGGAGAAAGCCTCAACCAGTACAGGTGAAACCAAGACCATCCATATGCATGAAGCCTACACACACCATAAGGATTGGCTTTCAATGGCGTGGGGCTATTATGACCAAACAGCACACTTAAACATCTGTCAAATGTATTTAGATGATGAGCGTTTCAAAAAGCATTATGACGATGTTAAACCTGGTTTTGCACAACTGCTATATGATTCAGTAAAGAAATCCATCGCTTGATGGATTTTTTTCCTTCTACAAGACAATCAATTATGATAAAATAATCTGGGGTGAGTAAACGATGAGTAAACCCATTGAATGTAAAAAGTGCGGTAAGCTGAACAAGCCTGACGCACCGGTGTGTTGGTCGTGTGGTTCGGATATTCAGCCGAAACTGACGCCTAAAGAAGCCATCCATGAAGAAATTAAATACCGCCATGAAGTGTTACATAAAAGACGCGTGAGACGTTTTTGGATATTCACATTCATCATCATCTTGGTTACCTTCGGGTTTGTCATGATCAATAGCATCTATGGTTCGATGCGTGCGGTAGACCCTACGGATTATATATCAACCGTAGAAATCTATACGCATGAAGGACAAACCTACATCGATGTTCAGATCGATGGGATCGATATGAACCGAACCTCGCTAGAGATTAAATCCATCATCCTCTCGAACGACGATAAGACGTTGGAAATCAGTGGAAATAAAGACCACAGTTGGGCAGTCGAATATGCCTATGGTATATTCCGTGCTCGATTGATCATCTCAACCCCGGTATCTGAACTTGAAGTATATGACGCGGTCAAAGTCAAATTCTCTTATATGTTCTTTACCACAATGATTGCTGTACCCGATGTAAACCTCTATTTTAATTAAAAAAGCACATTATTTTTGTGCTTTTTTCTTTAATAAATTATTGTCTAATAAGTCTGCTGTGTTGGGTCTTGCGTAATAAAAGCCTTGTAGGTAATCCGACCCATGTTGAATGGTCGCTTCTTGTTCGTAGGCTTCTTCAATGCCTTCACAAACCACTTTGAGGTTAAGTTCATGGGCGACATCGATCATGAATTTCAATAAAGGTACGACATGGTCTTTCGATTGGATGTTTCTGATGAAGCTACGGTCAATCTTGATGATATCGATCGGTAGTCTTTGTAGGTATGTTAAGGATGAATACCCTGTACCAAAGTCATCTAGTGCTACTGAGAACCCCAGCTTCTTGAGTGCCAACAAAGTGGTAATCGATTCATCGATGTGGGTGAGTACCGCAGATTCTGTGATTTCTAGAATCAATCGAGTTGGATCACCATCGAATTTTTCCAATAAAACTTTAATGTCATTTAAGAAGTTTGGATCATTTAATACTCTAGCGGATAAGTTGATGGAAACCACCAAATCGATGCCCATTTGGTCCCAAATCTTCAATTGTTGAATCGATTCCTTAATGACAAAATAGGTGATTTCTTTGATGTGTCCGGTTTTTTCAGAGATTTCAATGAAATCAAGCGGTGGGATGTTACCTTTAATCGGGTTATGCCAACGGATCAAGGCTTCTACTTTAGACGCTTTACCGGTTTCTGATTTCACAATTGGTTGATAATAGACTTTGAATTCTTTGTTTCTAACCGCCTGATACAACAAATTGGATATTTCAATTTGTTTTTTCATGTCATGGTGATAACGTTCATCGTAAATCACCATTTGGTTTTTACCTAAAGATTTCGCTTTACCTAAGGCTAAGTCGACATTGGATAGTAACATTTGTGTGGTATTACCATCTTGTGGGTACGTACAAACACCTACCGAAACAGTGATGAAAAACTCTTCGTGGTCTAATATGAATGAACGTTTCAAGCGGTTGAAGTTATTTCTGATGATTTCAAGCATTTTTTCTTTACTGCTGAAATTTTTAAGTAATAGGATAAAGCCATCGCCACCAATACGACCCACCAAATGGGGTAAGTTGGCACTCACTTTCAATTCTTTCGATATGAGTACGATGAGTTCATCGCCCACCGTGTGGCCTTTAATCTCATTGATGTTGGAAAAATCATCGATGTCTATAAACACAATACCCAATAATTCATTGGGGTGTTTTTCGATGTGTTCATCGATCTTTTTAATGAGCATGTTTCTGGTGTATAAACCCGTTAAGGAATCATAATAAGCCATTTCTTCCAATTCATGTTCCAATGATTTCATGGCTTGATTGGTTTGTTTGAGTTCCAACATCGTTTCATTTAAATGATTCATGATGTTGTAGTAGGTATCCATTCTTTTTTTAACAATAATATAGAAGATATACCCAGTTACAGCGACATAAAACAGACCCTTAACCAACTGGAGTTCTTCGACCCTTTGAGGGTCTCTAACGAGGAGTTTAAGTGCCATGTCTGAAAAGAAAATCCATAAAATACCCAACACTAAGTAAAGACCAATGATTTCCAATGTGCTTCTTAGTGGTGTGGTTTTAAAGGCTTGTTCGAACGGTGTCAATTGTTTTCGCATGTCTTTGTCATTCTCCATGGGGATGTCCGCCTTATAGTTATATTATACCCATATATATAAAAATCTATATCTTTTTGATTACTTTTTTTGTTAATTTTTGAAATAAAAAAGAAAACAGTCGAACATCGACTGTTTATGGTATAGAAATAAATAAGTATCCAATGACCACATGTGGGTCATTTTGTAAGACATACGTTAGAATAAGCATCTTTCTACTCGTATCTAAAGCAATCACTTCATCGATATAGGAAGCATAAATCGTCAAGGTGTTGTTGTTAAAGGTGTAGTCTTCAAAGGCGATGTTGTTCCCACCTAAACCTTGGAAAGTCCCGCCTTTTAAATCGAAGGTGAAAACCAAGTCTATTCCTTGATAGGTGGCGTTACTGGATGAAACAATGGCTGGAATACCAATTGTTTTAATCTCTACATAACGATAAACGGTGGTTTCATCTTCTGTGGTCTTCAAAACAAACCCATCCTCTAACGCATCGATCCAATCGGATTCAATGATGATTCCAAATTCATCTACACTATAGTCTTCATCCAAGACCAATGCTTGATTATTGATATTTAACGATATGATGTTGTCTTGGTCTAATATTAAACCCGCGCTACGTATGTACGTGAAGCGTCCTTTTTCAAAACGGATCGTGGTTGAAGTGATTAGAGTGGTATCGAGTAAAGCTTTGATTTCAATGTCATATAAGCCATCTTCAAGACCTGAGTAATTGTAACTATTTTGGAACATAGGTTGAGTCACTATGATTTGATGAGTAATACTATCTGTAATCGTAACTAGGTAACCAAGATTTGGGATGTTGTCCCAAGTAATGGTATTTTTAGTGATGGTGAGTCCGGTCAAACTTTCGGATTGAATCAATTGAAACTGAATATGTGGGGTGAATGACGAGAGTTTCCCTTTAGAAAAACTCGCTATTCTCGCAGAATAGTTGCCTGTACCATAATCTTTTAATTCGAACTTATTGTTGTATGCGAGTTTATTGGTTCCGTTGATTTCAAGCACATAGTGTTCCGCACCTTTGATTTCAGTCCAGTATAAAAACCCAGCTTCATATCTAAAATTGGTAGGGGGTTCTAATTGGGATTGGTTACTACAACCCATCAATATCAGTAAAAGGATGGGTATAAATACGAAGAGTTTTCTTATAATAATCACTCCTTTGTTTTTTATAATACCACAATTAAATAAGAAGGCACACGCCAAATTGGTATGTGCCTTAATTATTTTGTTGTTAAGCAGCACCAATATTGAGATAATTGATGAGTTCTGGGTAATCGATGAATGGGTTTCTATTACCTTGATGGAATTGAATGCGGTCGTTACGACGCATTTCAAACGTATCCACTGGGTCATTGAAGTGCCACTGTAATAGTGTACTTAATTTCGCCATTTGATTGGTGGATGGTGTGGTATTGACCAATGAATATTGATCATACATAATCACCATATAGAACAGCATTCTAGCGATGTCACCATGTATTTCAGTTCTAGTTGGATAATATGAAATAGTGGTTAATGTCCAATCATAGAACTTATTGCCTCTCGTAGAATTAATAGATGAATCGGCTGGCTTAAGATTGTGTAAGTCTGAAGCAGCATTTATTCCACCCGCACTTACACCTAATAATGACTGTGGCCATACATGTTCTCTATTATAAGTTTTACCTTTATCCCAAATACCAGCTCTTGATTGACCTGTATAGAATTCAATCAAATTACTAGAATTATTTGGATCTTTATCGGTATCCCATAATGCATTTCCACTACCTGCATAGTCGTAATTCTTACCCGAATATGTGCTTGTTAATATGCTTCTTAATTGTTGAATCAATGCGCTATCAGTTAATCCACTAGCCGATGAATAGTAACCGGTCATGGTTAAACCGCTGCTAGATACTTCTGAAACTGTGATGGTTTTCTGGAGTGTAGCTAAGTTGTTACTACTATCTTCTGCTGTGTATATAATTGTATATGTTCCCGCTTGTGAGGTGTCTACTTGAGAATCATTGAGTTCACAGAAGACTGGTCCATCGACATTGTCGGTTGCACTACACCATGACAGTGCAGTTGATGTACTCCAGGTATCCCCTACAGTATAGTTATAAACAGCATCATTTGAGATTGTTATAACTGGAGCTATAGTGTCTGTAGGGGGTGTTACGGGTTTAATACTAAGCCATATACTGAAACATCATCTATAGTTAATCTCGATGTTGATGCAGGTGCAGTACTATATGTTAATGAAAAACGCACTCTAATATTATCATTTTGATATAGTGCTGGTATATTGTAAGTATATAAAGTAGCTGTTGTGGTCAAGGTAAATTGTTCGCTTGCCACCCATGTACTTCCGTTATCATTTGAAATTAAAACGTTCAATCTTAAGTTATTTGTGGATTTAGCATTGAATGTAACCTTAGTAACTTTTGATAAATTAAATTCAGTTTGTGCATATCCTAAATTACTTGTAGCTGTAGTGTACCATCGCATTTGAACTGAAATCGTACCAGTAATTGCGTCAGTGGTGGTTGGGGTTCCATAATAAAATTTCCATTGCTGTCCGCTTGGACCAGTAGTAATAGTTGACTGATAGTCAGTACCTGTGGTAAATCCTGTTTG
>JAEZHT010000056.1 GCA_023436805.1 Bacillota bacterium | reverse complement strand
GTATTGGTGTTTATGGGATCTTATCGAAACAAAAGAAAATTAAATTCGCAACCTTCAACTCTTGGAAAGACATCGATTTGAAGTCGATCATTGAAGAATATACAGGCGTTGAGACTTATGTTGAGAACGAAGCCAACATTTCCGCACTCGGTGAACATTTGGTATTCACACACGATGAAAATTTAATTTCATTGAACATTGGTGCTGGGGTTGGTATGGGCGTCATCATCGACCACAAACTCTATACGGGTGAAAATGGTTATGCGGGTGAAATTGGTCACACCATCGTTGTCCCGAATGGAAAACGTTGTGTGTGTGGTAATTATGGTTGTTTGGAAAAGTATATTGCTGAACCTGCCATCATTGAGCAATACGAAAGTTTAACCCATCAAAAGATAACGATTGATGAATTTATCCATCTTTATAAGGATCATGAACCGAACGCGATTAAAACATATACAGAGTTTATTGACTTCTTAGCCATCGGTATCAACAACATCTCGTTGATGTTTAACCCAAAGACCATCGTTGTCAACAGTAAGATTGTTGAATCCATCCCTGAAACAATTTCATTGGTGAAAAACAAATTCAGATCTCAAATCATGACACTCGAACTATTGACCTTATCCTCTTATCGATCGAAGACAAACGTCTTGGGTTTAACACATGTTCTCATCCAAAAGTTCCTGAATGTTGAAAATTATAAGGCTTCATATAGTGCTTTGAATCGGTAGAATGTTATCGCTTTCAAACATAGTTTATCACTTAAACTATCTTTTGTAAACAAGAATTTATGAGATTTATAAAAAATTTTGATAATGAAAAAACACCCATTTTTTATCTAATTTATTAGATATGTGGGTGTTTTTTGTTCGTTAATTTTTAAATTATATAGTAACAATTCTACCTTCTTTGGCTGAAATCATCGCTTTTTCCATGATTTTGATGACTGTAATTGCAAGCATTTCATCCTCATCTACTGCTTTCGGGTTGAGGATGTCATCATATACTTTGTCATAGAATGCATGATGCTTACCGATTAGAACTGGAATCGTTGTTTTGTGGTTTGGTGTATCGATATAGAAACTTAAGTGCGGTTCTTTTGTATATACATCAACATCGTCTTTTGTCACTACTTCTGGTTCATCAAACCCATATTTAACATACGTAGCTTCAGTGCCAACCAATTTAATTTTTGGGATGGGTTCACGTTCATATGGTTCTGCGCCAACATAACAGGTCATGTCTTTATACATTAACATCAATTCAAAGTGATCATCGGTCATTGAGCCTGGTCTATCGAAATAAATCCGATTGAATACAGACATCGGTTCGCCAAACAAATATACACAATGGTGGATGATGTGGGGTGCTAAGTCATAGAATATCCCTGACATGAACCCCGGTTTGTATCGCCAGTTGTCTTTGATGTTTGGGACAAATCGGTCAAATCTAGCATGAAATGATAAAATTTTCCCAAATGTTTTTTCTTTTAAGAGTTTTTCCACTGTTAATATATCACCATCATATTTACGATTGTGAAAGACCCTTAATAAAAGATTTCTTTCATGAGCTAACCCATACAAATAGGCTGCTTCTTCGACAGTTTGTACAAATGGTTTTTCACATATCACGTGTTTATTCTTTAATAACGCGCGTTTTGTATACTCGTAATGCACATCGTTGGATACCGCCAATATGACCAGTGCTATTTCTGGGTCATTGAGGATTTCATCGAAGTCTCTAACAATGCAAATCGTTGGTGAGATGGTTTTGATTTTTAATTGGTTTTCAATGTTACGTGTCATAACTGTTTTAATGGTGTAGTGTGGGTGTTGGATGAGTTGTGGTAAATGAAATACTTGACCCGACATCCCATAGCCCACCAGTGCTGTTACTATTTTTCGCATAAAGTCACTCCTTTTTTGCATTATAACACGTAAATTGGATGACTTTTGATTGGTTTTTTTATCGTATTTATACGATGTTTTTATACAAGAAAAAGCGTGGTTCAATTGAACACACGCTTCATAGTACTTATTCTTTTACAACGACATTGACAAGTTTGCCTGGGACATAAATCACTTTAACGATTTGTTTGCCATCGGTAAATCTGATGACATTTTCTGCCAATAATGCTTTTTTCTTTACCAGTTCGCCGTCTTCATCTGGCGCAACAAACACGCGGTCACGGAGTTTACCATTGACTTGAACAACCACTTCAATCTCATTAAGCACTAACTTAGATTCATCGAATTGAGGCCATTCTTGATAGGTCAAGGTATCTTTCTTATTGAATACGGTTTGGAATAATTCTTCCGTGATGTGTGGTGCGATAGGATTGAGTAGCTTTAAGAACCCTATGGCTTGTTCTTTGGATATACGTTTTTGTTTATAGACTTCATTGACGAAGATCATCATTTGTGAGATGGCTGTGTTGAAGGCTTGTTTGTCATAATCTTCAGTGACTTTTTTCACGGTTTGATGGTAGACAAAATCCAGTTCTGAAACACTGTCTTCAATAGGTAAATAATACATGCGCCATACACGGTCTAAGAAACGTTTTGAGCCATCGATAGCCTCCGTATTCCACGGTTTATCGGCTTCGAGCGGACCCATGAACATTTCATACAATCTAAGGGTATCTGCACCATAGTTTTCGATGACTTCATCTGGGTTCACAACGTTACCTCTAGACTTGCTCATCTTTTGATTATCTGAACCCAAAATCATCCCTTGATTCAAGAGCTTCATGAATGGTTCTTTGGTCGAAACCAAGCCCAAATCAAAGAGGAATTTGTGCCAAAAACGGGAGTATAACAAGTGTCCAACCGCGTGTTCAGCACCACCGATATAAATATCTACTGGGAGCCATTTATCGAGTTCTTTACGCGCTTCTTCGGTATTGAGTGGGATAAATCCAACGAGTGTTTTTAACACATAGCCAATATAATACCAGCTTGACCCAGCGAGTTGTGGCATGGTGTTGGTTTCACGGCGGTAGAATTTACCGTCTTTTTTGATGTTGATCCATTCATATAAATTGGCTAGTGGGGATTCACCAGTGCCACTTGGTTTAATGTTCAACATCTTTGGTAATTCAAGTGGGAGTTCGGATTCATCGAGTGGGATCGTGTTACCTTCTTCATCGAATAAAACTGGGAAAGGTTCTCCCCAATAACGTTGACGGGAGAACACCCAGTCTCTTAAACGATAGGTGATTTCTTTTTTACCTAACCCTAAGGATTCGAGGTAAGCGATGATGGTTTCCTTCGCTTCTTCGTTCATTAAACCATTGATGATGCCAGATTCGATGTGGATACCATCGCCTGTATAACAACCTTCTACATCCGATTCGATGACTTTAACAATGTCTAAGCCATGTTTGAGTGCGAATGCATAATCACGTTCATCGTGGGCAGGGACAGCCATGACTGCACCTGTACCATAGGACGCTAAGACATAATCGGCAATCCAAATCGGTACTTTTTGATTGTTGACTGGGTTGATGGCGTACGCGCCAGTAAATACACCGGTCTTATCTTTATTTAAATCGCCTCTATCGAGGTCGGTTTTTTGTTTGGTTTGTTCGATGTAGGCTTTCACGGTGGAAAGTTCATCTTGGGTGGTGATGTCTAAGACCAGTGGGTTCTCAGGTGCCAATACGGCATATGTCGCCCCATAAAGGGTATCTGGACGGGTGGTAAAGACATCGAATGCAATATCGCTGTGCGCGACTTTAAAGGTGATTTTAGCACCAATAGATTTACCAATCCAGTTTCTTTGCATCTCTTTGATGTGATCTGGCCAGTCCAATAAATCCAAATCTTCTAGTAAGCGGTCAGCATACTTGGTGATTTTTAACACCCATTGCTTCATCGCTTTCTTCGTGACTGGATAATGTCCACGTTCAGAAACCATCACGCCATCTTTGATTTCAATTTCATCGTTGGCTAGAACAGTGCCTAAACCTTCACACCAGTTGACTTCAACGTCTCTTCTTTCAGCCAACCCATGTTTAAATAATTGGATAAAAATCCATTGGGTCCATTTGTAATAATCGCTATCGGCTGTGGCGAATTCTCTATCCCAGTCGATACCAATCCCGGCTTCAATGATTTGACGCTTGAAGTTTTGAATATTCTTGTACGTAAAATCTTTTGGGTCATTACCGGTTTGTAATGCGTATTGTTCTGCAGGTAGACCAAAGGCATCCCATCCCATCGGATGTAACACATTGTAGCCTTGCATGCGTTTAAAACGACTCATGATATCGGTCGCTGTATATGATTCAATGTGCCCAACATGTAGCCCGTGTGCCGAAGGGTAAGGGAACATGTTCATGACATAATAAGTCGGTTTGATTTGATCGTTTTCTGTTCTAAAGGTTTTATGATTAAACCAATAGGTTTGCCACTTTTTTTCAATGGCATTAAAATTATATTCCATAACATCACTCTTTCATATTTTCCATTATAAAACAATTCTTGTTTAAATAAAACAGAATGTCAAAAAAAGCACGACGCATCGTGCATTTTTGTTAATGTGACATTTTTTGTTTGGATAGTTCTGGGGTAATTTCGCCAGCCTTGGTCAACGCAGTTTTCGTAATGAGTGGTCCAACCAATTCATAGATAAATGTAGCTGATAATATGACCGCCGAAATTTTAGCTGAATACTCTGGTACGATGTTTGCGGCAACAATCGTTAAACCAATCGCAACCCCGGCTTGTGGAACCAATCCCCAACCAAGGTATTTTTTGACATTCGGTGAACCGTGAGCAATTTCAGCACCCAAGAAGGCACCGAAGAGTTTGCCAACGACACGTCCAACGATGTAAATGACACCAATACCACCAACTGTAAGCAATACATCAAATTGTAATTCAGCACCTGAAATGACGAAGAACATGATGAATATTGGTGGTGTGACGCGGTCAACAAGGTACATGACCGTATCCAATACATCTTCTTTTGATAGGTTGGTAAATACCGCACCCATCATCATACATGCTAGTAAAGTAGACACTTCAAAGTCCGGTAATACCAATTTAATCAATTCAGGTGTAGAAGCCACCAAGAATATGAAGGCAAGTAACAGGGAAATGCGATTCCCTCTACCCATATACCACTTGAATCCCAATGAAATAATAAACCCTGCTAAACTACCGATGCCTAAACTCATTAATATTTCAACAAACGGTTTGGAAATCATCCACCCAATGTGGACATCACCAGAGGCATTACCGATGGCTTTCGCTACAGCAACGAATAAACCGAAGAAAACGATGGCTGTCGCATCATCGATCGCAACGACGCTCAACAAGTTTTCAGTGACTTCACCTTTAGCTTTGTATTGCTTGATGACCATGATGGTTGCTGCTGGGGCGGTTGCTGCTGCAATCGCAGATAGTACCAATGAGAATCTTACATCATTACCAAATGCAATTAATGTTAGAAAAACAACAACTATCGCGAAAAATGATTCCAAAGATGCAATAACGATAGGCAATTTACCCACACGTTTAAAATAAGATAATTGAAACTCCGTACCAATCGAAAATGCAATGAAACCGAGCGCAATTTGACTAATGGTATGTAATTCTTCAAATGCAACCTCAGGGATGATGTGTACCCCGAGTAAGCCTAGGATGGGACCAATCAAAAGACCACCCAATAAATAGCCTGTGACGTTTGGGAACTTAAAGTATTTTGCTAGCTTCCCAAATAGCAATCCAGTCAACAAAATGACGGACAAGTAAAAGAGAATCATATTATTGTTTGTAACCTCGGATAAAGTCGATTGGTACCGTAAATAAGATGCCTGTATTCGGCTCATTGATATTGCCAACGACTTCGTTAATGATGCGTTCAATATCAGGAATGCTTTCTTCTTTGACCACCATCATGATGGTTTTGTTTTCTTTTTGATTGTCTTTGAGTAAATGTCTTAATGAGCCGAAAATGCTGCTCAAGGATTCATCGTTGGTTTTCGATAATTGTGAAGCCATACCTGATGAATTAAATACTGTTGCGCCAGTTAAATGAGCATTGGCAAGTTCTTTCAACAGACGATCGAGTTTTTCAGTTTTATTTAATATAAAAACGAGTAATTTCATATGTAATTCCTCCTACACAAAATCATTATACGCCTTGTAAAATGATTTTCAAACAAAAAAATAAGGAACAATGTCCTTATTTACCTTGCGACTCGATATATTTGACTAAATCGCCAACAGTTTTTAAGTTTTGAGCAGCTTCGTCTGAAATTGAAATATCAAATTCATCTTCGATGTTCATAATTAATTCAACTGCGTCTAATGAATCCGCACCAAGATCTTCTTGTAAGCGAGCTTCTAATGTGATTTTTGACTCTTCAACTTTTAACTCATTTAATATCATTTTTTTAACGCGTTCGAATGCCATAGAATGATATCCTCCTTTATTGTAGTCATATGCTATTGTAATCCAAAAGGGTTCATTTGTCAATCATTGTGAGCGTTTTTTATTTGAATATCAAATTAATAATTTCCGTAATTCCATACCATGAAAATAGTGAAATCATACCTAATAGCATAGATAAGGCAATTTGAGGATTGTTTCTTCTGATAATCACATATATTATAAGCGTAAATAGATTTAATATTGCACCTAATACAAACCATATTGCGTAATCTGCAATCGATTTATCCTCAATTGGAGCGGATAAAAACCCACATCCACGGCAGTAGGTGTCCTCTAGGTTATGTTTGTGTTCACAATGTTTGCAGCGCATATCAAACCAACAGCCCCATCAAAACAGCGTACAAAATAATGATGATAAATCCAACAATGGTGAAACTCAAAAAAGCAACCAAGCCATTCAACGATTGCTTGGCTGCTCTTTTGTTATATTCTCTAAATAAGAAATACGCGATGAATCCGATATAAGGGAAAAAGAGCGCGATGAAAAACCATTCATAATATTTTTTGTCATGAACTTCATTACATTCATGACCACAATTTGGACAATACACTAAATCTCTCCTTCATCATATGTGGTTAACCGTTCAGCGCGATAACTGTGATTTTCAATGATATTGATGACATTAGATTCATCCATATTTTCATAATAGAATTTCGCGATCATGGTTTGGACATTGATATCCACCTTTACGGCACCAGCATCTTTACTTAACTTTTCAATCATGTACAAACATGACCCACAATGGAGCCCATCGAGTTTTACAACGAGTACTTTCATAGTCTTAACCTCACAAAGGAAATGATATCTTCAATCATAGATTGGGTTAGTTCATGTCCACAAGGATACCCTTGATAAACATAACGCTCATGATTCAATGGTTGAATGAATGATTTCGCAGGTTCATAAGACACGACATCATCATATTCTCCATTCAATATAAACGCATAGCTAGGCGTAAAAGCCTTCGCATCCAATGTAAGTGCTTTGAGTTTAGGTATAAGCTCAGTCATTTTTTCTCCCAGAATCGCGCTCTTTTTCATTTGATAATGTGTGTATAAATCCGGGGATCCAATGATTGGGATACAAAACTCTAATTGTAGAAATTGGTTGAGGAGAAATGCGATGTGTCCCCCCATCGAAATACCCAAAATGGACACTTGTTGTGTCCTTTTACTGTAATGATGTGTATACAAATACACAATATCTTTAAGTGTTTCTTCAATCACTTTGACCATTTCATAGGTGGTCTCTTGTGGATTGTTTAATAGATATGGTGCTGATAATCGTTCACCATGCTTGTAGGCGTCCAGTGTAACCACATCGAAGCCCATCTCATGGATTTTTTCAGCCATTCCACCAAATTGATTTAAAGATTTATTGCCAAAATGGCCATGCATCAATATGAATAACCCTCTTGGTTGATCATGCAATAATTCAATGACTGGAATATTCAATCGGATCATATCAATTTAACCAATCCCCTAAATGGGTGTTTGTTCATTATATCAATGAGGCCTAAAACACGTTTATGCGTAAACTTATCACCAGAAAATAGTGGGATTGCACGTAACGGTAACTCTTCAAATTGTTCTTTCATCATTTTTTTGGTTGCGGCATCCGCAGGTGTCTTTTGGATTTCTTTGATACCTATGCGGTGGATAAGCCCACCAATGCGTGTATCTTTGATTTCCCCAATGGTTGAGTTCAAATGATACTTATGTTTTTCTGTATCCTCTTTAGGTGGCAATGTGCTACCATACAAGTCTTCGAAGTCATGAGCACTAATATAGCGATCAAATGTATGGTAAACCGTTGGTCCTGTTGGATCTACAACATCGCCATCTACTTTAATCACTTCAATGTGATAGAAGGTTCGAGATGAATCGCCAATCTTAACTTCATATTGACCTTTTTTGACTCTAAATTCATCAATATCTGTATCATAATAGTCAAAATCACTGTACTTAATCTCAAAAGTCACTTTCACAGTGTCTTTGGCTTTGATCCATACTTTTTGGTAAGCCCTCAACTCTTGAGATGGTTTATGGATTTCTGTACCCAAATCTGTAATGTATATTTGGACAGTTTCTTTACCATCGATGTTTGAAGAGTTCGAAACATCCATCGTCACTTGAATGGATTGGTGTGACTTCACGTGTTTGTTTGAAAACTGAACATTATCGATATGGAATGTACTGTAGCTAAGCCCGTAGCCAAATGGATAGCTGACCATCAATCCTTTTTTATCATAGTATCGATAGCCAATGTAAATCGACTCTGCGTAATACACCGATTTGGTTCCACCAGGAAAAAATGGATAAGATGGGGTATCGTCCAAATGAATTGGGTAAGTCTCAGCGAGTTTACCACTTGGGTTTACTCGACCATACAATATATCATATATCGCAAGTGCCCCAGCTTCACCAGGTAAATAAGCGTTTAAAATGGCTTGTACATCATCTTTATATGGCAATAAGGTGACTGAACCACCTTGCAACACAACAACAACGTTATGGTGTTTTTCAGTGACGGCATCAATGAGTTTAAGTTGTTGTAACGGTAAATTGAGGTGTGTTCGGTCATAGCCTTCAGATTCATATAGTTCAGTTAACCCTACCGATAAGACAATGACATCCTTGTTTTCACACACTTTTAAAGCATCGAGGATGTGATTCGGATATTCATTTTGATCGAGTGAATAACCATCGGCATAGTCAAATGCGATATTCGCTTGATTGAATACATCGAAGAGTGTATCTACTTTATTTGGATTCACTTTGGATGAACCGCTACCTTGGATGCGTGGTTCTTTTGCGAAACGTCCAATTAAAGCAATCTTTTGATCTTGTTTCAATGGTAAAATGCCATCATTCTTTAATAGCACCATCGATTCAGATGCGATTTTTCTAGCGAGTTCATGGTGATGTTCAATCGGCATTTTTTCTTTCTTTTGGTTGCCTTTTTCTAACATCCATAACAATGGTTTGACGGCGAAATCTATTTCAGCCTCTGAAATCAAGTCTTTTTTATATGCTTTCCACAAAATCTTATTCTTTGAGCCTGGCATTTCAAGACTTAAACCTGCTTTAAGTGAGGCGACACGGTCGTTCATTGCGCCCCAGTCTGTGATGTAAGCACCTTTGAATCCATAGCGGTTTCTACCAATGGCGGACATGAATAATTTGGATTCAGCTACATATGACCCATTCACTTTATTGTATGCAGTCATGATAGCCCACGGTTTGCCTTGAATGGCGATACCAAAGCCTTTTAAATATATTTCATACATCGCCCGCTTATCGATAATAGCATCCACAGTCATGCGGTGCTTTTCTTGATTGTTGGCGAAATAATGTTTTAAGCAAGTGCCTACATTGAGGCTTTGAACACCTTCGATATAACTTTTAGATAGTGTCCCAGCCAAATATGGGTCTTCACTAAAATATTCGAAATTTCGACCACAAAGTGGGGAACGTTTCATATTGATACCTGGACCGAGAATCATCGAAACATCTTGATGAATGGCTTCCTTAGCGAGCGCTTGCCCCATCTCATACATAAGTTTAGGGTCAAACGAACAAGCGAGTAACGAAGCAGTTGGAAAACAGGTGGCTGGATATGATGCAGCGATGCCCATCGCGTCATTTGATGCTTGTTTTCTTAAGCCGTGCGGCCCATCGGTCATCATAAAACGATTGAGGCCTAGCTTTTCATTGTGTTTGATGAACCATAGTCCATCCCCAGATAATAAGTTTAATTTTTCTTGTACCGTCAGTTTTTCAAGGTTTTTTTGTAGATTTTCCATGTTATCCCTCAATCAATCTCAATAGTTCTTTGATGAAGTATTGTCTAAAGGTTTCATTTTTAAATGTTTCGATTTGTGTATTTAGTGGGGTATTGTTCGATGCGATGGAAATGAATAAAGGCATCGCAAAACTGGAGAACAAAATCATGTACTTTGCATAAATAACCATTGGTTCTACAGTTTTCACTTCAACATTCAATTTTTCATAGATCATTTGCGTGAAACTATTATTTGAAAAGAACGTCTCAATGAGTTGATTCCCAGCACGTTCACTGGAATCTTGATTTAAAAATAGATAAGAGACCAACCCAATATTTTCCAATGAGAAATTATAGGTGTAAGTAATCATTGCTTCCAATAATTCCGATTTGGTTTTATCTTGATTGATTTCCAATAAATGAATGATTTCTTGTTTCAATTCTCCAATCACTTCATCGACCACTTGTTCAATCAGGATTTCTTTTGAACCAAAATAGTAATTCACCGAGGCGATATTCATATAACACTTATCTGCAATGTCTTTGATGGTGACATTACGTTTTTGAGAAATCAGTGCCTTGGTTTCACTGATGATTTTTTTCTTGATTTCTAAATTTCTCATAGAACCTCCAAATGGGTTTTGAAATGATTTTTAAAACGGTATTTCATATCTTATTTATATCACAAAGGGTATAAGATTAAAATAAAGATTTAAAATGATTATTTGATTTTTTCAAGAAAGGGGCATTTATGAACTATTTTATATCAAAAAGGGGTCGTTTTTGGACGATGTTGATGGTGATTCTATTGACTATGTTATTTGGAATACTGTCATTCAGTGTAAAAACCAATTACGACATGACCACATATTTACCACAGGATTCTAATACCAAACAAGGCATAGAAATCCTCGAAACCACATTTGGTAATCATACATCGATTGATTTGGTCGTCGATGGTTGGACTGTAGATGAAGTCATAGATTTAAAACAATCCATTCTTCAAATGCAGTATGTTTATAGTGTCATTTGGTTGGATGATTATGTCAATTTATCGGAAGTACCTATCGACTTTGTGCCATTAGATGTAAAAAGTCCTTTTTATGTGGATGGTAAATCCAAACTGATGATTGAATTTGAATTAGATAGTTATGATACCAGATTGGATGATGTGATTCACGAGATTCAGGATATATCGAATGATCATCTGTATATGAGAGGTGAGGTGTTAAATAACCTCGAATCTCATAGAGTGGCTTCAAATCAACTCTTTTTGATCATGGCCATCATCGTGCCCCTTTGTATCATCATCATGGTTTTCGCATCCAAATCTTACATCGAAGCGGGTTTGATTTTGGTAACATTGGGGATAGCCATCGTATTCAATTTAGGGACCAATCTCATATTAGGCAGTGTTTCATTCATCACGATGACGATGGCGATGGCTTTACAACTCGCGATGTCTTTAGACTACACCTTATTTTTACTCCATCGATATCATGAATATCGTGACTTACCTGTGGTAGAACGTGTTAAGATGGCTGTTAAAAAGAGCTTTGTCTCAATTACTGTATCGAGTTTAACCACCATATTTGGATTCATTGCTTTGTGTTTTATGTCTTATGGGATTGGACTAGATATGGGCTTGGTATTGGCGAAAGGGATTTTGTTGTCCTACCTTTCAACCATGATTGTTTTACCTGTGTTGTTAATTCTTTGTCATCGTTGGATTGAAAAAACAACCCACCGCACATGGATGCCATCATTCAAACGATTGGGCGAGTGGTTATATCGTGCTAGATATTATTTGATGGGTCTCTTCATCGTGTTGGCTTTAGGTAGTTTCATCGTCCAAAGGGAAGCCAATTATCTATATCAAAATACAGGACATGCCACATCGATGATTGCTTCAGATCAAGCATACATTGAGGAACACTTTGGTTCTTTTAATCCCGTAGTCATATTGATTCATGGTGAAGATGTAGAAAGGGAAGTGGGATTGGTCACTGAGTTGCTTCAAAATGAACACGTATTGTCTGTAAATGCGTTGGTTACTACTGTAGATCCAAACATCCCAAGAACGATGATTCCAGAAACTATCAAAGGTGCATTCATTCAAAACGGTTATACCCGTATCATCTTAAACACAGACATTTCTAAAGAAAGTGCTGAATTCTATGCCTTAAATGATTATGTCATATCCAAAACAGAAAGTTATTTTGAAGAAGCTTATTATGTCGGTGTGATTCCCGCAACAGCCGATATTAAAAACTTGATATTAAGCGATACCGCCTTGGTTTTATGGCTATCGATTGGATTGGTCGCTTTGGTCATTGGTATCGCATTTAAGTCCATCCTCATACCACTGATTTTGGTTTTGATTATTGAAGCTTCGATTTGGTTTAATATCGCCATCAATGTTTGGCTGTCCACTGAAATTTTGTATGTTGGATACCTCATCATACTGTCTATCCAACTTGGTGCAACCATCGATTACGCCGTATTATTAACATCGCGGTATTTGGAAGAAAGAAAAACCCTAACTGCCAAAGATGCGTATCAAAAAGCCATCGAAAAATCGTTGCCATCGATCATCATTTCTGCAATCATATTATCGTTTGCAGGCTTTACGGAAGCCATCGTATCCGATATGGATGCGATTCAAGATATTGGTATTATGCTGGGACGAGGTACCTTATTTTCATGGTTATTCAGTGTTGGTTTTGTACTCCCATTCATCAGTTTGATTGTCCATATAAAACAAAAAAAACCTCATTAATAGAGGTTTTTTTCATACAGGGTAAATCAATATTATCGCATCCAAACGACGATGCTTGAAACTACGAGTATGAATCCTACAAAAATCATTAACCCGGCTTGAACATTCAAATGATATTCGCTAAAGGTTTCTTTTCTATAGAGATTAAACCATCTTCTGGATGCGAATTCTAAAAATCGTTTGGCATAATATCGGATGGTTGGGTTGACGAATATACCTATACCTAAACCAAGGATGAGTAGGCCTGCCATGAACCAAATCTCAACATGCCGATCTATGATACCAAAAAATCCATTATCATTAGTTGTGCACGCAGTCAAAACTACCGATAAAATAAAGATTTGGGTAAAAATAATCACTTTTTTCAAATCGATTCTCCTTATTTTTGGCAATGTGGACAAAATATGACTTTTCCACCCAAATAGTTTTTCTCATTTAAGTTACATTGACACACTGGACAAAACCCACGATCTTTGCTCATAATGACATCGTATTCGCCCATTTTACCCAACAAGTCATGACTGTTGTTTCGACCTTTTTGTTGGTATATTTGTTGAATGACTTGTTTGGTTGACTCATATAAAGCCACCTTTTCAAAGTCATGTAAGTTTTCAACTTTTCGATCCGGTCTGACCTTTGCCTTGAATAAAATATCTTGTAAAGTACCATTACCTAAACCTGGGATTTTTTGTTCTGTAGCTAGGGCTTGTTTGACTGAATGTCTGGGTTCATTGAGCTTGGTTTCTTCGATGAAATAATCATATGTAAAAGCCTCATCTAATGGGTCAATGACCGATAATGCGCGCTCATAATAGATGTCTTTAGCCATCAGTTCTTCGGTTTTACCGACTTGGATGAACCCATAGAGTTTAACTTTGACTTCAAGTGCCATTTCATTGTTGAAATAAATCACCATTTGATTTTTATCGGTCACATTTTCAACCGCTTTATATTCAAACAAAATATCTTCAAAAAACACCAACTCACGGCCATAATCCAACATCATTCGAATCATGTTACCATTTTGCTTGATGCTTTGAATTGTTTTATTGGGTAAAACCATTTCAAAGTCTGTCGGGATGTGATTTAAAAAACAAAACTTATGGGGACGATTCATCATTTTGACTTGGGTGATTTTAAGTCCCTTAAGTAAGTCACACATCTGATCTTTGATCCATTTTGCTTCGCCAATTTCAATCATGGGTATGCTCCTTTTAGTATTCAATTCATTTAAGTTCATCGATTTCTTTATTTCATTATATCACTGTTATTGAAGAAAAAAACACCCAATCTGATGCATCTCAAGTGTTTTCAAAGTTGATAATTATGTGGTTTAGTAAAAAATGAGGTAATACAAACTCATTAAAAAGCCGAAACCACCCAACACTATAGTAATATACGCACCAAACCTCGCCAATGTTAAATCTGACTCGGTGATTTCTCTGCTTTGCCAGTAATGGCGTCTACCTCTTAAAAGAGATAGAAAAAACTGTAGACCTTTTTCACTTAAGATTGCGAAAAGGGATGATACAATCATGAAGACACTGAGTAACAACGCCTTCCATTCATTGCCAATGAAGATACTAGAGATGAGGTTGTTATTGGCTGTACCTTCACAACCTGTCAATAAAAACAATACCATTAGTGATATCAAAAAAAATCTTTTTTTCATGTTTATCCTCAATTCATTTATGGCATTATTTTTACCATATTCTTTATTAATATTAACATTTTTTATAGAAAAAAACCACCTGATTTGGTGGTTTTGTATTATACTTTGCTGGCTTTGGCTTTTTGAATGTTTTCAGCCAATTCTTTTTCAGCTTTACCAAAATCAATCGAACGACGCTTGTTTTCCTCTAACCGTTCTTTACGAACAGACAGTAAATGCTCCATCGCAGATTGTTCAGTATAGCCAATGTGTGCTTCTTGAGCAATGACATTGACGATGTTGTTGGAAAATTCAACCACCCCATTCAAGATGACGGTGACTAAGTTAGTGTCTTCTTTCACCATTTTGACATAGCCACGATCAATCGATGATATGACCGGGGTATGGTTTTTCATGAGGGCGAATTGTCCTGTGGATTGTGAAGCAACCACGACATAGTCGACTTGTTCGTCATACAGTTTGCCTGCAGGGGTAACCACGATGATTTGCATGGGTTCACCTACAATCTTTTGGCTTTTTCAATGACGTCTTCGATGCTACCGACCAAGCGGAAAGCTTCTTCAGGGAGTTGGTCATGTTTACCTTCAAGGATTTCTTTGAACCCTTTAACGGTATCAGACACTTTGATGTAAGTCCCTGGTTGACCTGTGAATTGTTCGGCTACGTGTAAGTTTTGACTTAAGAATAGACGGATACGTCTCGCACGGTGGACAACCAATTTATCTTCATCTGATAATTCGTCCATACCCAAAATCGCGATGATGTCTAAGAGTTCATTATAGCGTTGGATGGTACGTTGAACTTCACGCGCCACGCGGTAGTGTTCTTCACCGACAATTTCAACAGAAAGGGCTCTAGAAGTGGACGCCAGTGGGTCAACCGCTGGGTAAATCCCTTCTTCAGCAATCTTTCTGGATAAGTTGGTGGTCGCGTCTAAGTGCGTAAATGTGGTCGCTGGTGCTGGGTCTGTATAGTCATCTGCTGGGACGTATACCGCTTGGATCGATGTGATCGAACCTTCTTTGGTGGAGGTAATACGTTCTTGAAGTTTACCCATTTCAGTGGCCAAGGTTGGTTGGTAACCTACGGCTGAAGGCATGCGTCCTAAGAGCGCTGATACTTCAGAACCTGCTTGGGTGAAACGGAAAATGTTGTCGATGAATAATAAAACGTCTTGCTTTTCATGGTCTCTGAAATATTCGGCCATGGTTAATCCAGTTAACCCAACACGCATACGTGCGCCAGGTGGTTCATTCATTTGACCAAAGACCATGGCTGTTTTTTGAATGACGCCACTTTCGGTCATTTCTCCATAAAGGTCGTTCCCTTCACGGGTACGTTCACCAACCCCTGCGAATACAGAGATCCCGCCATGTTCTTGAGCGATGTTATGGATGAGTTCTTGAATGAGTACGGTTTTACCGACACCGGCACCGCCGAATAACCCAATTTTACCGCCTTTAATGTAAGGGGCTAGTAGGTCAACGACTTTAATACCAGTTTCGAGAATTTCAACTTTAGAAGATAGTTCATCGAGTTTCGGTGCTGGGCGATGGATGGGTAATCTTGGCGTATTCGCTTCGACGTCACCTTTATCATCGATGGGTTCTCCCAACACGTTGAAAATTCGTCCAAGGGTCGCTTGACCTACAGGGACGGAGATGGGTTTTTTGGTATCGATCACGGTCATCCCACGAACGACGCCATCGGTCGAGTCCATGGCGATGGTACGAACGATGTTGTTACCCAAATGTAAGGAAACTTCTAAGGTTAAGTTGATGTCCACACCATGATTTTGGTGTGCACTTTGTTTGATGACTAATGCATGGTTAATCTCCGGTAGTGCCTGTTCAAATTGAACGTCTACCACGGGTCCCATGACTTGGACTACTTTGCCTTGATTCACCTTATGCCTCCTTTACTTAACCGCATTGGCGCCGCCAATGATGTCGGTTAGTTCAATGGTAATTGCGGCTTGACGTGCACGGTTATAATGAAGTTCTAACTTCTTGATGACGTCTTTCGCATTATCGGTTGCTGAACGCATGGCGGTCATGCGTGACGCATGTTCGCCTGCTTTGGCTTCGAGTATAAACCCATACAACGTATTTTCAACATACATCGGTAAAAGATGATTGATGATTTCTGTTTTATTTGGTTCATAATCGTAGCGAATTTTATGGGGTTCATCGGTTGGTTCTAAAGTGATTGGTAAAAGCTTTTTGGCTTCGACATTTTGATACAGTGTATTGATGAAGTGGCTATAGAACACCACGATTTCATCCACGGTTTCATTTAAGAACAAATCGATGAACTTTTGAGTGATTTCTTTGAAGTCAATGAATTGAATGTCGTCTCGGACATGGATTGGCTTATCGTTGATCACTTGGTATTGGTTTCGTTTGGCGAAACTGAATGCTTTTTGACCAATCGTAGCCACCATCACTGTCTCAGGGTTGACACCAGATTCTTTGATGTGGGATTGAAACTTACGGAATAGGTTTGCGTTGTAAGGTCCGGCCAAACCACGGTCTGAACTGATGAGGATATAACAGGTTTTTTGGACCGGTCTTTCTTCTAACAATACATGGGTAAGTTCATTGTCGGTGATGACACCTTGAATGATGTGGTTGAGTCGTTTAACCATCGGACGATACGATACCATCGCACGTTCCGCTTTTTTGAGTTTGGATGCGGAAACCATGTACATCGCATTGGTGATTTGAGCGGTTTTCTTGGTCGCGACGATGCGCGCCTTAATGTCTCTCATCGATGCCATAATGGTTGACCTATACGAACGTTAATTTGAAACGGTTGACGGCTGCCTTCATCTGGGTTGGGTCAGGCAATGTCGCTGTGTTTCTAAGTTCTTCTAACAATGCGTTCGCTTCTTTATCCGTATTAAAGAAACTGTGCAATGATTTTTCAAAGCGTCTGATGTCTGCAAGTTTGATGCTGTCAAGGAACCCTTGAGTGAGTGCGAAAATTGAAATCACTTGGAACTCTACCGGCATCGTATCGTGTAACCCTTGTTTTAGGATTTCTACGGTACGTTTGCCGCGTTCGAGTCGCGCTTTGGTCGCTTCATCTAAGTCACTACCAAATTGGGTGAAGGCCTCCAACTCACGGAAGGATGCTAAATCCAAACGTAAGGTACCAGATACTTTCTTAATCGCTTTGGTTTGTGCAGCACCACCGACACGAGAGACGGATAGACCGGCGTTGATCGCTGGTCGAACGCCACTGTGGAACAAATCGGATTGTAAGAAGATTTGTCCATCGGTGATACTGATGACGTTGGTTGGAATATACGCAGAAATGTCGCCAGCTTGGGTTTCAATGATTGGTAAGGCGGTAATGGAACCTCCACCTAACGCGTCATTTAACTTCGCGGCTCTTTCTAATAGTCTGCTGTGTAGATAGAAAACATCCCCAGGGAACGCTTCACGACCGGGTGGTCTTCTAAGTAGTAAGGATAATTCACGGTAGGCGGTCGCGTGTTTGGTTAGGTCATCATAAACCACCAAAACGTCTTTACCTGCAAACATGAATTCTTCAGCCATGGTCACACCTGCATAAGGTGCTAAATATAATAACGGTGAAGGTTCGGATGCTGAGGCTGAAACGATGATGGAATAGTCCATCGCACCGTGGGATTTGAGGGTTTCATATACCCCTGCAACGGTCGATTCTTTTTGACCAATCGCCACATAGATACAAATCACGTTTTTACCTTTTTGGTTGATGATGGTATCGATTGCCAATGTGGTTTTACCGGTTTGACGGTCACCAATGATGAGTTCTCTTTGACCACGACCAATCGGTACCAAGGCATCGAGTACCTTAATCCCTGTTTGGAGTGGTTGATGGACCCCTTTACGGGCCATAACACCGGTTGCTTTACGCTCAATGGTGCGGAATTTATCGGTTTGGATTTTCCCCATGCCATCGATGGGTTTCCCGAGTGGGTTGACAACGCGTCCTATGAGGGCTTCACCGACAGGGACTTCTAAAATACGTCCAGTGGTTCTGACGGTATCGCCTTCTTTGATGCTGGTCGATTCATCCAATAAGATGACCCCAACATAGTCTTTTTCTAAGTTCAGTACTTGGCCATAGACACCATGGGGGAATTCTAAGAGTTCACCGCTCATCGCCTGATCAAGACCATGAACCAACGCAATCCCATCCCCAACGCTGATAACTGTACCGACGTTGTCCGTTTTAATTTCATTTTGATACTTCTTAATTTGCTCTATGATCAAAGAACTAATTTCGACTGGGTTAATTTTACTCATATATTCACCTTCTCTATGCCTTTAAGGTTTCGCTTAAAGAAGCAATAAAATGATTGATGGTATGGTCAACTACATTGCCTTCATAAGCAATCTTGATGCCACCCACAATGGTTGGATCGATGACATTGTCTAAAAGGGCTATTCGATTGAGCTTGGTTTGCAAAGCAACTTTGATGCCTTCGAGCTCGGTTTTAGATAATGGTTTGTTGGAATACACTTTAGCCCTCAAGACTTGGTTTTGTTGGTCGAGGAGTGCTTGATAACTTTTCAAGATTTCATCGACATCGGATAACCGATTATTATCGATGAGGACGTATAAAAAATGATTCATCAATGGCGCAAGTTTCAACCCATCGATGACGGCTTTTTTATCGGCAATCGTGACTTTTGGGTGTTTTAGAATATCGGCGATTGGCCCTTGGTGTTGACCGATAAAACGTTCTAACTCGGTTGCCATCGCTTGGGTTTGTTTTTGTTCTACCGCCAAAGCGTAGAGTGCTTCTGCATATTGGTAGCTTAAACTGCTCATGAACGTTTGACCTCATTGGTCGCTTCGTTCACCCATTGTTCGTACTTTTTAGCGTCCACTTCTTTTTGGATGATTTTCTCAGCCAAAACAGTCGCGACCGTAACGATTTCTTTCTTGATTTGATCTTGGGCTTTTTGAACCTCAAGTTCCACTTCTTTTTCTGCTTCTAATTTGAGACGTTGAGCTTCGGCTTTCGCTTTCGCAATGATTTCAGCCTCTTCTTTTTGTGCCCTCAGTTTCGCATCTTCGAGTGTCTTTGAAACGGAGTTACGTAGTGTAGTGTACGTTTCATCGGCATTCGCTTTGATCTCAGCGGCTTCTAGTTTCATCGCTTCGGCTTTGAAGAGCTCTTCATCCATGTAAGCTCTACGCTTTTCAATGAACTCTGTGAGGTTTTTCCAAAAGAATTTTCTAATCACCAAAAACAGAACCAAGGTTCCGCCTAATTGGATGAGAATATCTTCGAATCCAACGCCAAGCAATAAGCCCAGCGATTCTTCAACAAAGTTTTTTAGTGTTTCAGCAAGCATAAACGCTTACCCCCTTTAACGATGATTACGCAACGAAAATTAAGATGATGGCGATGACTAGACCATAAATACCGGTGGTTTCAGCTAACGCGTCCCCAAGTAATAAAGTCGAGCGAATTTCGTTGATTGCTTCTGGTTGTCTACCAACCGCTTCAACAGCTTTACCAGCTGCGTACCCTTGACCGATCGCAGTTGCGAACCCGGTGAATACGGCTAAACCGGCACCTAAAAATGCCATCCCTTGAACAAAAAACTCATTAAAATTCATCTTTTTTTCCTCCTTATAGATGATTAATCTTCCACAGCGATTGCTAGGAATATTGAAAACAGATTTAAAAATACATACGCTTGTATCGCGCCAAAGAATATATCAAAGACGGGGTGTAGGATGAATGCCCCGAATAGGATACCCACATAGGATGTAAAATGGTAAATCAAGATTGCTAAAATCGAACCACTCATCAAGTTACCAAACAGACGCATGCCCATCGAAAACGGTGTTGAGAATTCACCAATCAAGTTGAGTGGTAGGAATAATGGATTTGGTGATAAGAGGTTTTGTGCCCTTACTTTCGGTTTTTTGATGATGAGGGCTGACACTTGAATGGTCACGAAGACGATGATACTCATCGATAACGCAATATTCAAATTGGATAATGGTGCGGTTAACCCGAGTAAGCTGGCCCAGTTCGCGAACAGTAGATACATGAACATGGTGAGCAATAGTGGTTGAAATTTTTTATGGTGTTTCGGAAATATCGGAATCATCATTTTGTTGATCATATCGACCAACATAATCATCAAGAACGTGAAACCTTTAGGGGTTTTCTTATAGTCGAGTTTTTTCACCCTGAGTCCGACCACGATGGTCATGACAATCAAGATGATGAATACGACTATACTCGCTTTGATGGCGGATGATAATCCATGATAAAAATGATATAAGGCATTGAAAAAATCATTCATGTGTTTTGCCTCCTCTAATCGATGATATGAACGCATGACCATATAAAGCAATCTTAAAGGTCAACAATCCATATAGTGTGCCAAAAATGTTGAGTGTATCCATGTAGTGTGATACCCATAATACAATGGCATATAAGGTGAAACGGATGATAAAACCAATTCGACCGCCTTTGGTGGTCGGTTGATCAGATATCATTTTTCGGTTTTGTTTGGCTAGATGACTCATCCCCCATAGGATGGTTGCACCACCCAAGAGAATAGAAATCGAAACCGCTCTACCAAAGATGAAAAAAGAGGCGATACTCGATATGCCAACCAGCAAAATGGTGTATTTAAAATTGTTATTGAATTCATTTCTTGCTGACATCTTGATCCTCTTTTTTAGTCATTCTTTTGTATAAATTGGAAACCGATGAATAGATTCCAAATAAGGTGAATGGGATGGTGAATAGCACCTTGGTGTTTAAATATTGGTCAATGATGACCCCTAAAATAATGAGTCCTAATAAGACAAAAACAAGCTCATAGAAAAACGCGATGACCAAATTATACTCGCGGTAGATTTCGACCAACGTTTTTCGTTTTTTGTTTTTTCTTGGTTCCATGGGTCCTCGGTTGACTTTATTTATAAATAAAAAGTCTAGATTATGAAAAATCTTACAATAACTAGTATATCAAATTCAAACCAACATCACAAACAAAATCTATGTG
>JAEZHT010000074.1 GCA_023436805.1 Bacillota bacterium | reverse complement strand
ATGTAATGGTACTGGTTTCGATGGTGTAGGTTGCTGGATTGGTACCAACCAATACCCCACCATCCAATTGATATTCAAGTGTGTAGATAATAGCTTCATAGCGTGCATAGAAAGTCTTGTTGCCTGTCGATCCCGATGGGATTTCAGTGACTAAGTTACCTTCTGTTGCGGCATCAAACCAGCCTAAGAATACATAAGCTTCTCTTTGAACCGCTGGCAATATGACTGCACTTGATTCAATGGTATAGTTTAACGGCCAAGCGCTAACATTCACACCGCCGACATAGCTGATGTCGTAAGCGATTGGTTGATATTTCGCTGTGAGCGTGACGTCTGCAGTAATTGCAGTATCAAAATCGTATGGTAATGCGTCATTGATGTTCACAAACCAACCTAAGAATGCATAACCCAAATGATTTGGATTGGTTACAGTATCGGCTTTTTCACCTAAGTATTTGGTTTGTGTCAAATTTGTACCTTTAGGATCTACCAATGTTACTGTAAATGGTACATGGTCTTCAAATCGTGCATACAAAGTGATGTTGCCGGTTGTACCGATTGGATAACCCGTAACCGCATTGCCGCCTGTTGGCGCGTCAAACCAACCAATAAAGTCGGCGTGTAATTTCGTCACCGCTGATAAGGTTGTGATTGGTGTTTCTATGTCATAGGTTAATTGCCCAGAGGTCACCACAGTGGCGTCTGCTGGATACACATATGTAATCGCGTATTCTGTTGGTGTATAAATAGCAGTCAAGGTGATGGCTGCTGTGACCGTATCGCTTGAGAAATCCCATATGGTATCATCATCCATCGCCCAATGGGTGAATGTGTAACCCAATTTAACTGGCGTAGTTTGAGTTGGTAATGTACTACCTTGATATACAAGCAACGACGATGTGGCTTCACCGTTATCAGGATCAAATGTCACGTTAAATTTAGGTGCTTCAATCCATTTAGCGTAAAGTGTCATGTTTGAATTCACGATGTCTTCAGTAAATGACCACGGTTGTGTGAAGTTGGTGTCTTTATACCAACCACCAAAGGTAAAGAATGCACTACCGGTCGGATTGGTTGGTTGTGATACCTTACCACCTTCTAAAACATTGACTGTCCCCACCGTTGTCCCATTAGACACAAACGTAACACCAAATTCTACTGGGTCTAGTGCTAAAACAGTAACAACAAAGGTTCTGACTTCGGTTACCTCATTACGTGTAAAGGTCGCAGTTAAGGTAACATCTACATCCCCTACCGTATGCGTCGGTCTTTGGATGACACCCGTATTGGAAATATATTGTGGGTGGCTCGATGACCAAGACACAACAACGATCACCGCGTTACTTGAGATCGATGTTTCTAGGGCGAGTGCTGCGGTTGTAGATTCAGGTAATTCGATGGCTTCAATCGCCTCTTTCACATAATCTGCATCTGTTTTTCCTGCTGAAGGCACACAGCCTACCAACACGAGAAGTGATAATAATAAAATCATAATCGACATACTTTTACGTTTAAACATTATTTTCCCTCGTTTCACAAGTCGTATTTATTACTTGTATCTTACAATTATCATTTTTAGTTTGAATTTCAAAGCTATTTGCTTCTCATTTTCAAACCAATTATGGATATTTATATAAAAATCGTTTAACAACACAATCAAGAAGTCCACACCCTCTTCAGGTAGCGGGATGAATTGAGTCGTAAAATTCTTTCATATTTATTTCACAAAACCCATAAATAATGTTATAATATAGTTGAATAATCACTATACATAAACACTATGAAAGGGTGAACCGGATGAACAAAGCTTTTAAGTTTCGAATCTATCCAAATGAATCTCAAAAGACTTTGATTCATATGACCTTAGGACATAATCGCTTTCTATGGAACAAGATGTTAGAAGATAAACAAAAACATTTCGAACTCACTAAAAACATCCTTCATCCCACACCTGCACAATATAAAGATGCTTATCCATTTCTAAAGGACATTGACTCGCTTTCTCTAGCCAATACGCAACTCAATCAAGAAAAAGCTTTTAGAATGTTTTTTAAACGTAAACAAGACTTTCCAAAGTTTCATTCAAAGAAACAAGACTATGGTTATACAACCAATCGAGTGAATAATAACATCGTTCTATTGAAAGGTTATATCAAACTACCTAAACTCGGTGAAGTGAAAATTAAACAACATAGAGCCATACCTAGTGATATGACTTTAAAGAACGTAACTGTTTCTAAGAGTAGTACCGGTAAGTATTATGTCTCTATCCTATATGAATACCAAAAAGAGATTAAGAGACAAGAAATCAAAACATCCATTGGTCTAGATTTCTCAATGACTCATTTCTATATTGATAATGAAGGATTTAAATTGGATTATCCTAAAGACATCCAAACAGACTTCAATAAACTCAGAGTCCTTCAAAGAAGTTTATCTAGAAGAATCCAGGGTTCTAGTAACTATCATAAGAAAGTATTAGAAATCGCCTTATTACATGAAAGAATCAGACATAAAAGAGATGACTTCCTACATAAACTATCTAACGCGATAGCCAAGCGTTATGATTTGGTGAGTGTAGAAGGTTTGAATCTGATTGATATGTCTCAAACAAGTCCATATTACGCCAAACAAATTTCTAGGTTTGGTTGGACGAGATTTGTCTCATTCTTGAAGTATAAGTTAGAAGCACAAGGTAAGACTTTGATGGTGATGGATAAATGGTATCCATCCTCAAAGACCTGTAGTTGTTGTGGGGAGATCAAAACAGATTTAAAGTTATCAAACAGAATGTTTGAGTGTAAAGGCTGCGAGTTACATCTGGATAGAGATCATAACGCAGCGATCAATATCAACAAAGAAGGGTTTAGAAAGTATAAGTTAGCTTTTCAGTTATAAACAAATAAGAACCGTAGGGACTACGGGGATAGCCTATTGAGTCACTGGTGGTTACGCTGGTTTGGATAGGAAGCCCCCACTTCTATTAAGTGGTGGGTAGTTCACTAACCTATATTTTTTTAAAAAAATGACTTCAAAAATCAAAAAAAACCCCTAAAAAGGAGTTTTAAATTGAATTCAATGGTTACTTTTGGAACTTAAACTTACCGTCTTTATCCCATAAGCCCCAATAAGCGCCATATTCGCCTTCGTGACTGATCTTCCAAACTTCATCGAAAGAAGAGAAATAGAATAAATGGATGTGTTCTTGGTTGGCCCATTCATAGGTATTGATGAAATACCTCATGGCGTTTTCATACGATGGTACAGCTGCACCATAAGACTCCCCTTTGGTTGGCCAGCCTGTTTCACTGATGACTACTGGTTTGCCTTTGGCGTTTGTCTTCACGAGTTCATACATCTTCTTCATGTATTCAACTGAGATTTCTAATGCGCAGTGTTCCCAAAAAGGATAACAGTTCGCGAATAAGACATCACATTCATCGACGATTTCAGGGAAATTAACATACATGTAATAGGCATCGACATACCCAACAGGTACGTTCGGTACTGCTTTTTTGACACGGCGGATGTATTCGATCAAATCTTCGATTTCTAAGTCATCTCTCAATAAAACTTCATTCCCTATCGCGATTAAATCGGCATACCCTGCTTGTCCAATACGGATGATGTTGTTGATTTCAATTTCATTGTTTTCTTTATCTGAATCTAACCACGCACCTACCAAGGTTTTGAGTCCCTTTTCATGCGCGATTCTCGGTACTTCTTCATTGCCGTTGGTGGTTGAGAATGTACGAATCCAGTGCGTATATGGTCGGATGATTTCAAGACGATCCGCGATTTGTTGTTCTGTGATGATGGATTTAATGCTCGGGTCTTGACCTTCAAGGTACGGGCTAAAGCTGATACCCGAAATCTTTTGATTCAAAATCGCTTTGGCTTTTTCTTCTAATAGTTTTGGGTTTTCACTGATGGTAGATTGTTTGTTTAATAAGTAACGGTTGACATTCAAATAACGCATTTGTTCCTTCTTTGGTTTAGACATAAAATCACCTCTTAGCCATATGATACCATAAACAGTTATTTATCCAAGCCGTCTACTTGAACTTTTGAAAAAAATACCTCCAAAGAGGTATCTTATGCATACATGAAGACAAAGACAGCGATGAAGACCATGTATAAAATGAACATATAATTGGCATTTTCAAAGCTGATAGAAAGATTTCTAATCGCTTTAAACGGTTTGAAGTCTTTCTTAATGACAAAGTGATACAACAATAACCCAATGCCCACATATAAGAAATAATCCAACCATTGTTGTAAATCGAATAGTTTCACATAAGAGAGGTCTAGGTTAAAGAAAAACATAAATAACGGTTTATAGAACAGACCGATAACCACACACAAGATGGCCAATATCGCCATCGCTGATTGTTGTTTTCGATCTGTAACGATGACCGATTGTGTCTTCTGTCCAAAGAGGATTTGTGAGAACTTGATGAATGAAGTGACTGTACCAATGTTGATGATGGTGAATAAAGCCATCTTAAACATATCGTATTTAAAATCATACTTCACCAGGTTTTTAGAAACAAACCCATTGAATAATGGTGCACCACTGATTGATAACATCCCAACAATGAGTAGAATTGAGGTGACTGGCATGGTTCTGAATAAACCTCGAATTTCAGTGACTTTTTTGGTATGGAATTTGGTTACGACCACACCAACCCCTAAGAACAACAACGATTTAAATAAGGCATGGTTGAATATGTGTAATAAACCACCAATATAGGATAGATAACTGTTTGAAAATAAGCCCATCACCATGATACCGACTTGTGAAACGGTATGATAGGCTAAGATTTGTTTCAAGTCTTTTTGAACCAACGCGAATATCACACCGACAATCGCGGTGGTCGCACCGACATAAAACAACAACTCTTGGGTTTGGTATTGCGCACCTGCGTACATATCTATAGCTACGCGTGCGAATAAATACAACGCGCCTTTAACAATCAATCCTGATAATAAAGCTGAGATGGTAGATTGTGCCACACCGTGGGCTTTCGGTAGCCATGTGAATAACGGGAAGAATGCCCCTTTGATCGATAACCCAGAAATCATCATGATGAAAGCCAATTTAACGATGTTTCGATCGGCATACAAATGGATGTTCGCTTTGATCAACTGGATGTTGATGGTACCAAAGACATAATATAAGAAAATGATACCCAATAAGAAAAACATCGCACCAATGGTATTAATCAGTAAATAGAATATGCCTGCTTTGAAAGAAGGACCTGTTTTCTTATAAACAATCAAAATGGTGATGATGACCGTCATCAATTCGAGGAAAACAAATAAGTTGAATAGGTCATTGGTTTGAATGAGCCCTAAGAATATCCCTTCTAAGAACATAAAGAAGAATAAAAACTTCGGTTCATTTCGGTTGGATTTGAATGTGTATAGAAGCAATACTGACCACATCAAAATCGATAAACCCACAAAGGCTAGGGACAAGGTATCGTTATAAAAGCTGATGGCAAATGTTTCGTCCCATCCACCAAAAATGAGCATATTTTGATCGGGATTTTGAGTTAAAAACTGTGCATATAAAACGAACATCACAAGCATCACGATTTGTACTAAGAAGAGCGATCTTCTCACCCAAATGTGATCAATCAAATAAACAATGACACTCGCAACCACAGGTAAAAATAGAAATAATAACGGGGTATAAACCATCATTTATCCCCCCTCAAAATAACCTTCCATTCAATCGAACCATAATGGTGGAATATCTTGATACAAAGCATTAGTGCAAGCGAAGTGATGGTTGACCCGATAACGATCGTGGTGATCATCAAAGCTTGCGGGAGCGGGTCAACGATTTCAATACCCAATTCGGTTAAAATGGGTACCAAACCGCCTTCATAAGCCCCTAAGTTTAGGAATAAAAGGATGGTAGCCGATTCAATGATGGTGACACAAAACACACTCTTAATGATGTTTCTACTGGTAGCTAGCCCGTAAACACCAATCAGAATCACCACAAAACTTAAGATGGGATTCATTTAGCGACCCTCCTTCAAAAATGCAGTAAATATCGCAATCAATCCAAGGCTGACTTTCGCCCCAATGAGGATATTCAATAAGTATAAGTAGAACACTTGTGCATCCATCCCCCATGATACCGGGATGAAGTTCGTAAAGAATTCACCTCTGGTAAAATAGCTGATAAATGCGATTGTAAATAGGAATAAGAATAAGAACTTTTCAATCGTTAAAATGAGGTTGACTTCAATTGTCTTTCGAATATCGATGTAATAAAGGATTAAAATGGCTGTCGCGATGATGGCTCCCCCTTGGAAACCACCACCTGGCGAAATGTGCCCATTGATGACCACATACATCCCAAACAATAACATCACAGGGTATAACAAACGGCTAAATGTGATGAAGAGTTCTGGCGTTTTTTGTTTATCCAACATAAAATTCGCATTCTTCTCGGTGATTTTATGTTCAGATACCCACATAACCCCAGAAACCGCGATGAGCAATATACCCGCTTCAAACAAACTATCAAATAAGCGATAATCCAAATAAATCGCTGTGACGAGATTTCTTGAACCGGTATCGAGTAATCCGTTCAGTAAGAAGAAATCCTTGCCAGCCGTATTATATATGTCTTTGTAATCTGCGAAACTGATGATGAAGAAATACAGTACACCACCCAATAAAAATACCAAACTGATACGTTTGATTAAAGACGATGGTCTAATCATATAAATCACGATCCTCGATGGTAGAAACCTGAATGAATGATTTCTCTTTGGTGATGGATTTAAGTTGTTTCATGATCACCGATGACGATTTACCTTTGAATTCAAATCGTTGTTTGTCTGGGTTATAAACAATGATCAAATCGATGTTTAATTCTCTGGTTAGTTCACGTTCACTGCCTTTGATGCCTGCACAAATATTGAGTTTTAAACTGTGTTCATCGGCAAAATCAGTTAAGATTTGATAAACGTCTGTCACTTCTTTATCCAAATTAAACTGGTCATAATCGACGCGGTCCAAAACGATGAATTCACGTTGTCTAGAGATACTTATGACGTAAATGAGTGGAATGATCGCTGAACCAATCGCTACTTCCGCAATCGCCACATCGGGTGCTTGATTGATGACATACAGTGTCGCAGCAATCAAACCAAACGCAGAGATATAGATGATGATGGTAAAGTTTTCTTTATGGAAAATGATGACTAAGGCAATGATGATGAGCAATACTTGTAAAATCAAACCTATGGTTTCCATCATACTTCATCACCATCCTTATGGTCTAGGGGTACACCAATCAAATAAGCTGAACGGATATTGACGTGTGAGGAGATTGGTCCTGTGATCAACAAGAACAAAATCAACACGATGAGTTTTAGTACCGATTCCCATGCATGGTGTGCAAATATCAAAGCAATCAAAATCAATATCGAAGCCACGGTATCAATCGTGGCAGATGATAGAATTCGGGTATAGAGGTTATTCAATTTGAATATCGCAACCATCCCAAATATGAGGAAAAACCAAGAAATGATTAAAATAGCAATCGCCACATAAGTCATTTTTGTCTACCCCCTGTCATGATAAATTTAGATAATAAAGTCATCGTTAAAAACCCGATGATGCCATAAGAAATCGCGATATCAAGAAACATCATGTTGTCGACATATACCGCATACAATGCTATGATTAACACGACTTTAGCAGAGATAAGGTTGAGCATTAAAATCCTGTCCCAAAGCGTTTTTCCGCGAACCATTTGAATGAGTGCGAATAGAATAGCTAAGACCAACATACCGATGGTGATTAAAATAAATGTGTGGATTAAACTCATTTGTGTTCACCCATATCTTTCAGTAATTTTTCAAACTTTTGACGGATTGGTGCTTCGAGTTCTTCTTGTGGGGTACCAGGTTTGGCTAGCACCATCACATAGATGGTATGCCCCACCACATCGATGGTGATGGTCCCAGGTGTCAACGTGATTGAGTTCGCAACAATCGCAACTTGCACAGGGTCATATACCGATAAATCTAATTTAAACACCAATGGTTGGTATCCACCTCTTACGAGGTTAATTATAAAGAAAAAAGCCGATTTAAAAATCTCAATGAATAACACACCTATGTAATAAATCATGGTAGTCAGTTTGAGTTTTTTATACCTGAAGCCTTCTTTGGTGTATAAGATGTTGTGTGATAAGTACGTGACAACAAACGAAATAACCACACCAAAAATCAGTGTCGATATTTCCAAATTAAAATTGAATAACAGCCATAATCCAAACAGGATGATAAACATTTTGATGCGTGAAAGGGTGGTGTTCATGGTAAAAAATCTCCTTAAATGGTAGTTTCTAGCGAATGAGCATCCTTGAGCGAATACAGTGTTATAGGATTTAAAAATGATCACTGAATCGGACATCACCAACTTCTATTGTACACGATTCAAGGTGAAAATTCCACTGAGAACCTTTGATGTCCAAACAAATACCTTTCATCAAAATGGCCTTAAATGGTAGCGCTTTACATTATATTAATTCTTTGTTATAATTTGATTATCAAATCAAAGCTGATCACACTCAGTCAAAAGCGAGATGGGATGAGCCGTTTGATCAAGCCAAACCCGGAGCAATCCGGCGACGGAAAGCTATAGGGTCTCTAGGAGATAGCCAGTTGCCTTACGGATGAATTCCTTATTTCTAGAAGAAATGGGTGATTTTGTTTTGGTTTTTATTTTGTGTTTTTGGTTCAAGTTTTAGGGGGCGATTTATATGAAAAATAAATACTTTTTGGAGGCGTCACGACGATTAAAAAATGATTATCAACTCGATGTCATTGAAGACATTCTTTTGGCTCGTCAAGAACGTATTGTCTTATTCGCTGATTGTAAAAACCCTTCAGATATTGAACTTGAAGTTGTTGCTGGTAGTTTGGACTTGATTGGCTTCGAGGATGCGAAATCCATCAAACTCAGAACCATTTTAGATGCCTTCGACTACAATAATAGCTACGGCTATGTGGCTGGTAAAGAAGCCTATTTTCAAGGGGTTTATCATCAGTTACATGATTTTAAAACACCGAAAGATATCAGCTTTCCAATCATCCATAACGGTGTTAGAAAATGGTTAAGATTCAACATATTCCCTTCAATTAAACAAGAACACATCAGTATTTTTACCATCATGGATGTGACAGTTTTACATACACAAGAGGAAGAAACATTTTATAAGACCCATACAGATTCACTCACTCAATTGTTCAATAAATATACCTTTGATTACCACTATGGTTTGAAGTATTATAAACCCGGTTTTCATGTCATGTTTATGGACTTTGATAATTTCAAGCATATCAACGACCGTTATGGCCATTCCATTGGCAATGTGTGTTTGGTAGAGTTTGGTAAACTGTTGAAATCCCTTCAATACAACGATAATCACTTTTATCGTTTAGGTGGGGATGAATTTATTGGTTTGTTGATTGGTTCTTCTGAGGAAATACTCGAATTATCCAACAAAATCATGGATGGGGTCCGTCAGCTAAAAATCAACGACACAGACATCCAATTGACCATTTCGATGGGTGTCATGAAAGCAACCAAATCAGAGGACTTGGCTAGAAAAGCTGACTCTTTGATGTATCAAGTCAAAGCTTCTGGAAAAAATAATTTCTTGTACGCCATTGAAAGTGAAAAATATTGATTATACGACATTTGTTTTGTCCCCTAGTTTGGGGGACTTTTTTTATGAAAAAACCACAGACTGTTTTATCTATGGTTTTATGCTTATATGAATGGTATGGTTCTATAAATGATATACAACGTGTAGGAAACGAAGAAACCAAAGGCAGCGTAATTACCCATTCTAACCCGATAATCATTGTATAAATCGGTACCGCCGATGATGTAGAGAAATGTACCTCCAAATGGTATCAATAACCCAATCAATAAGAATTTGATTCTGTCCCAAGCCCCAAATGGTTGAATCGCTTTGAAAATAAAGGTACGATACGCATGTATTCCGTGTAATAGATTTATCATGAATACACCAAGAACTAATAAGATATGTACAACAACCGTGATGTATTTTTGAGTGTTTGTCGGTTCAACAATTACGATGATTTTGGGTTGAATTGAGGATTCATTGATTATCTTATTGAAAACAAATCCAATATTGCCGGTAGATTCATACCTGACCACACCAACGGTGTTTCCATCGTGTTGACTGGTATCCAATACGATATTCATCGCTTCATTTTCACTTCTTACCGTCACAGTGTAGCGTGCGACAATCGTATCTTGGTATTCGTATTCCAATATGAAAATATTCGAGTTAGGTTGGGTGTGTTCTCTTGCTGTAACCTTTACTTCGTTGTTCATCAGTTCGGATGTGAAATCAATCCGTATAACTCCCTTATCATACACTCGATATATGTTATCAAAATGCGTTAATACTTGCCGATTGTAGATATTTCTTTCGATGATAATGGTGCCAAAAATTAAAAACACAGGAAAAAATAGGATAGATAATGTGCGGATTATTATTGTAGATTGTTTAATCATATGGCACCTCAAAAATAACGACAGAGTTATTATATCATTTTATCGTTATTTTTAATATATTTATTCAATTTATTTCAAATTATCAAGTATGGTCTTCAACTAGCATAAAAAAATCATGGATTACATCCACGATTTTCATATGTTTTTACTTTTGAATAATTTCAATCACACACAGTGAATCATCCAAAGCTTTAAAATATAAATTCTTTTCTATTTCTAACTGACGATAAACTTGTTCGATGATCCCTGCATCAAAAATGATGTGTGCTTCTACCGGACTAAATACTGCGTTTTGTTTGAGTTCGTAGGAGATTAACAACTGGCTTGTTGAGAGAATATTTTGAACTTTAGGAGTGTCTTTCTTTACCAGTGCATAGACATGTTGATTGATTTCAACCAAGCTCAAAAACCCTTCTTTGCCTTCAAAATTAAACTTTATAACTTTTTTCATATGATAGATACCTTCTTTCGTACAAACTCTATTCTAGCATGACGATACCTATTTATCACATGTTATGCGCAAAAATCACTTATTTGCCAAATCTTTGGATTTGATTCCTTGATTGAGTAGTACAATCATCTCATCAATACGTTTTTGTTTGGTTTCACTTGTTTTCGCTGAAAAGATGTATCTAGCCCACCCTTTTTGATACCCTGGGGTTAATGCTTCATAGAATTTAAGACAAGGTTCGTTTTTCAATAGGTTTATGATGTCCGAAATGTGATGTTCATAATCTTCGACTTTCATCGATGTGGCTGATCGTGATTTCATCTTCTTATCATGTTTTACGCCTAATAAAGTATAGTTCTCATCCAATGAAATCATACGATTGAAACGCATTTGACTATCACCGATGTAGCCTGTATCTTCATTAACTTTAAGATAGGGAAAAATATGGTCACGATGTATCCCTGCTACCCCTAAAGCATTCTTAAGTTTGGGGTAACATAGGTACAACATACCATCCGGTTGAAGGTTTTTTTCAGCTTCTATGATGGCTTGTGACAACTCATTTAATGTATAAACAAACGAAAAAACAACATCGAATGGGGCTTTTGATATTGAGGGATAGGTTTGTATTAAGGTTTGATGTGTTTCTGGTACTTGAAGCCATTGAATATTTTTATCTTTGAGTAATTTTTCTATCATGATATCCTACCTCTTAACTTTATGGTTTTAAGTCTTGCTTTTATAAAAATCAAATGTTTGGACTTGATTCAAATCCTAAAGTACTGTTTTGTTTGATTCATTTGGTATAACATTAATCATGAATCCAATAGCCCTATGAACACCGCCATCATTCAATAAAATCTAAAATCAAATCTATAATGATATCTTGTTGTGTTTTGGTTGATATCACAGGTGTGCCATCCCCTTTTTGAGGACCGTACCAACCAAACTGTGCATGGTTGCCACCTGGAATTTCAAACAGTGTATACCCTTCTGGTAATAAGTTTTCACTATCTTCAACGTCTTTGATATCTAAGACCAAATCGAATTCACCTGTGATGATGAAGACGTTTTTATCCGAAACAGTTGAAATGGGATAACTTGCGAGAAATATCAACTCAGTCACACGATCGTTATTTGAACTAAACATGCTGCCCACTGTGCCACCTAATGAGTGGCCAATAACAACATTATCGATACCCTCTTTAAGAAACCTAGCCCCATAATTTGGGGTGAGTATCGCCAAATTGAATAACGTTTTTACGATGGTAACATCATACCCCGATAAAGCCAATTTCACAGCCAAGTATTGATAACTTTGAGGTTTAACTTTTCCACCAGGGACGATGACAATATTCTTAAGGGGTTGTTCAACCACATAACTGATCTGATCAAAATCATCGATGACTTCGATACCTTCTAGATCCAACAATTCAATTTCATCGTACATTGTTTTCAGTGGTGTATAGGAATCCCTCGTATAGATGAACAAACCCAAGACCATCAACAATACGAGTGAACTGATGACGATGCTAGAAATTTTGATGATTTTGACGATTAATTTCATATGACCACCTGGCTTTCTATACTATGGATATTCAGAGATGTTTTATGTTCCTACTTTTATTATACTGTATCGTTCAATTTCCAATAAAAAATAAGCCCCAAAACAAGCATTGGTGTTTTAATGAAAATTGTTTTTTCCAATGAGTCCAAAAAAACCTCACTTTTGTGTATACACAACCGAAAATGGTTATGATTACATACCGTGAGGTTAATACTCAATATCTGATTTAGTTCTATTTGAACAGTGGTTTCATGAATTTTGTTAAATAATTGAGTTGGAACTGTATCATTGGACCAATGATGAGTGCTAAAAGAAAACTCCCAAAATTAACCGCACCAAAGCCAATATTACTTAAAAATCCGAAGATGGTTGCTAAAACGATGGCGAATAATTCAATGTACATGCGTGATAGAAAGAAACTCTTGATATGGAAGACTTTCATTAGAATCATGGTTAATTCATCAAAGACCATCGCAGGGTATTTGGTTACGATAATTAGTGATAACCCAAGCGTTAGTATAAATACCCCTAAAACGAAGAATAGCACTCTAATGAATAGGTCCATTGGTAAGTAACTCCCCAAAACAACAATGTCCCAAAAATCAATCGCTAGTGCGATTCCAAACATTGGTATAAAGACAAATAAAAACTTGAGTTGTTTGTAGTACCACATAACATAGGCTAATACGACCAAATAAATCATAAAACTCACTGTACCCAAGGTGACATCTAGATTGAGATTATTCTTGAATAAAGCGCGTAAATTATAAATGACGGTATCCCATGCACCTGCACCCAATGTGCTTCTTAATAATACATTGACCCCTAATCCAGTCATGATGATACCCAAAAGATAAACCAACCCACGAAGCACTTGATTGGTTGTGATATTTATTTTCATAAGTTCTCCAATAGTCTACTTGGATTCAAATGTAACAACCAAATCGATGTGAGCGACCTTTGAAATGGTTTCATGAATCGAACAATACTGCGCACCTAATTCTGCTGCTCTTTTGAGTTTGGTTTGATCGGTGCCATTATATACCACCATTTGAATCGTTACTTGGTCTAATGTGGCAGGTGTTTCATCCCGTTTATTTCCAGACACTTCAATGTCTACATCGGTAAATGATACCCGCATCTTCTCAGCTACACTTAAAAATGTCGCGTAAAAACAAGATGCTAAAGCACCGAATAACAGGTGATAGGGTTTCATACCTTGTTCTTGACTACCAAGTTTAATCGTACCTGTCGGTGAAGTGAGTTCTCCTACGTATTTTGAATCAAATTTTAAATGGACTGTATCAGCTTTCATATGATGTCTCCTCAGTGTTATTTATGTGATGTTGATTGCTTTGTTACACATCAAGATTATAACATGTCACGGTTAGAGACCGGTGTTTTTTTTACACTTCATATGTGTATTTGATATCATCGTTATGCTTTATAAATACCGATGACCCCTTTTGGGTTATAGCCAATATATATAAATGAATCTTCAACGACTTTAAACACATAATGATAACTATAATTGGTTAGAAATAATAATCCCCCGCCATCGTGATAAGCGATGATGTATGTTTCATCGTTCGATTGAATGATGTAAAACGTATTGAAATCTTGGTTACATTCGTCAAGATATCCTTTAAATTGTGTCAAAGTGTCAGAACTTTCGAAAAATGCGGACACTGTCATGGATTGTTCGTCAATCGTAATGGTTTGTTGGTATGCATTGTAGGTGTAAAAACCGTTTGTATTATCAAAATGAGTTCTCGATATTTCATAATCCATGGATGTTTGATTCATAATATTGTAAGCCACGGAATCGCTATCAGATATCAAAATATCATCAAATAAAATATTATAGTTATGGATTGGGATATCCAATGGTGATTCATTCATTTGTCCATCTTCACTAAAATGAACGCGTCGTATTTGATTTTCTTCGAATATCACGATTTGAGCTTTTTGATGATCCATCAGTTGACTTGGGTAATCAAAGGCTTGTATAACTTCATAATCACTGGTACGAACAAATCGAATTCCTTGATAATCTTTGATGAGCGCATAATCTTCACCTACTGTGATGAATCGCTCATATCGATAGTATTGAATATTATTGATTATGGACGATATATGCACCTCATGTGTCAATACATTCAAGTATCCCAATGCATAAGTATGCGTTGCTTGATTATCATTGGCACGAACATCGGTTGAAAATATGAAATGTATTAGGTTATGTGCAAGGTGAGCATCACTCACGTAGGGATATTTACCAAGTTGAATACCTTGATTTTTTAATGTTTTAACAATGGCATCCTTGTGTAGAATCATTTGATTTTCATCCACACTAGCCTCATTAGATACAATTGTATAGCCTGTTTCATCCCGTGGGATTTTGGTGGCCTTTCGATCAAAACTACTCACACCATTACAACCAGAAACCACAATTAAGATCCAAATAATTGTCATACTTAATAGGATTTTTTTCAACTTTATCACAACCTTTTCATGGTACTTATTATTGCATACAGTTGTGACAAAGGTATGACATTTTTATAGTTTATTTTGTAATATAGAAAAACAAGAACTGTATATAAACTTATATGCTATCTTATATGTCAAAAAAAGACACTCCCCAATGAGAATGTCTAAATTTATATAGTTGGTGACTCATATTAGTTCACGAATTTTGTCGAGTTAATATTGACATTGATAGGTTTAAACTGTCAAATTCACTTATAAGTGTCTCTCCGATGACCTGCATCAACAACCAATATGATTAATCGGTCATCGAAAATATGTGCAAGTAGTCTATAGTCTCCGACTCTATATCTCCAGATACCTTTTTTATCTGCTACCAATCCTTTTCCATGTATCCTTGGATTTTCACAGCCATCTAAATTTTTAGATATCCATGCAAATATCATCGTTACTATCTGCTTGTCTATTTTTTTAAAGGTCTTGAGTGCATTTTCACTAAACTCGACCCGATACATCATTCGATACCTAATAAAGACTTTGCTTCTTCTATGGTGTAAGTTCTAGCGTCTTGTTCATATGCCTTAAATGCTTTTTCATAAAGAAAAATATCGAACTCATCTTCGATTTTTTCAAGGATAGCTTTTCGCATGACTTCTGAAACAGTTGAACCGTTTAGTTCAGCGTATTTTTTTATAAGTTCTAACTCTTTTTCGTTCATTCTAATGGATATAGACATGTCATCATCCCCTCTGTAATACATTGTACTACAAGTCGACAAATAACGCAATACAATGTACTACACTAGGTAAATTTAGTGCAGCCTTGGTGTCTTGTACTCTGATGAGGGTTGTATAGATTTATGGTGTACATATTTGACCTCTACTTTATTTTGGTGAAAAACACAAATACATTTTGATTTATTCAAATTCACATTTTGTACCTATTTAGAAAAAGAAGCTCTACCTTGTGGCGGAAAGAGCTTAATCGATTTTATTGGTGACCCTCAGGGGTTCGCGTTTTTTTCAGTGTTTGCCAGACTAGACTAGTACGAATATCTTTACTTCACGTGCAAACTAGGTTACAATAACACACTAATATTAGGCAACTTTGCTAATTATTTTTATTAATTAAGTTTATGAAAATTTAAACTATAGTTTCTCTTTCATTCGGATTAGATAAAGCAATCATAAGCACGATTGCAACCAATGCATTATCATCAAGAACTCTAGAACCATCTTTTTTGTATAGAATGCCATAAATATCTAAAAACCATAGGAATATAGATGCAGCAATCCGTTTGTTCCCATCATAAAAAGCATGGTCTTTCACAATAAAATAAAGAAGATTTGCAGCTTTTTCTTCAATGGATGGATAAACCTCTTCTCCAAATGCAGTTTGATAAATCGCATTTAATGCACCGTGAAAGGAATTATCTTTTTCTTTACCGAACCATTGTGTTTTTCCATAATCAGGCAATCCTTTTATTTCTTTGATTGCATCTTCATATTCTAATTTTATTTTCTTATCGTCTTTTGTAATATTTGTGATTGTTAATGATTGATGATCATATTTATCTAATGTTTCAAGTGCATAAGCATATTTTGATATGATTTGAAGCAAACTTTTTGATTCTTCGGATTCAAGTTCTTTTCTCTCAATTAAATCAGCTATGAGTTTTACTGAGTTTGCAAAAGCCTTATAATAATCTTGACTTCTTGTAAGTCTCTCTTGATCTACAATATAACCTTTGTATATGTATTCTTTAAGAATTTGATTTGCCCATTTTCGAAAAATGACACCTCGTTTTGACTTCACTCTATAACCTACAGATATAATGACGTCCAGATTATAAAGATTAGTCTTGTATTTTTTTCCATCAGATGCAGTTACCGAGGATTTCTCGGTTACTGAACTTGCCACGAGTTCTTTCTCCGTGAACTACCCACCACTTATAGAAGTGGGGGCTTCCTATCCAAACCAGTGTAATCACCAGTGACTCAATAGGCTATCCCCGTAGTCCCTACGGTTCTTATTCATTTATAGCTGAAAAGCTAACTTATACTTTCTAAATCCTTCTTTGTTGATGTTGATCGCTGCGTTATGATCTCTATCAAGATGTAGTTCACAGCCTTTACACTCAAACATTCGATTGGAGAGTTTTAGTGTTGTGTGAATTTCGCCGCAGTTACTACATGTCTTTGACGATGGATACCATTTATCCATCACCATGAGTGTCTTGCCTTGTGCTTCCAACTTGTACTTTAAGAATGAGACAAATCTCGTCCAACCAAACCTAGAAATCTGTTTGGCGTAATATGGACTTGTTTGAGACATATCTTTAAGATTCAAACCTTCGACACTCACCAAATCATAACGCTTGGCTATCGCGTTAGATTGTTTATGTAGGAAGTCATCTCTTTTATGTCTGATTCTCTCATGTAACAAGGCTATCTCTAATACTTTCTTATGATAGTTACTAGACCCTTTAGTTCTTCTAGATAAACTTCTTTGAAGGACTTTGAGTTTATTGAAGTCTGTTTGAATGTCTATTGGATAATCCAATTTAAATCCTTCATGATCTACATAAAAATGAGTCATCGAGAAATCGAGTCCAATCGATTCTTTTACATCTTTTTTCTTAATCTCTTTTTGGTATTCATATAGGATAGAAACATAATACTTACCTGTACCAGTCTTTGATACCGTTACACTTTTAAGAATCATCTCACTGGGTATGGCTCTATGTTGTTTGATCTTTACTTCACCAAGCTTTGGTAATTTGATATAGCCTTTCAAAAGAACGATGTTATTATTCACTAGATTGGTTGTATA
>JAEZHT010000073.1 GCA_023436805.1 Bacillota bacterium | reverse complement strand
GACATCTGACGAGATCAAACTCTATAGATGTCCTTTTTTGCTTAAAAAAGAAAAAAATGTTAGCCGGGGAAACTAACATTTCCGTATCTTGGATAAGATTGATTATTCTTCGGTACAGTAATTTAGACGGTAACCTGTACCCCATATGGTATCGATTAATGGTCTATTCTTATCGAATTCAATCTTATTGCGCAAGCGTGTGATGTGAATACTCAAAGCATTGTCTGTAGCAGATTCGTCGTCGTCCCATGCGAAATGGATGATCGCATCTTTGTCGACGATGTGATTCTTGTTGTTAAACAGGATTCGTAAAATCTTCGCCTCAACATTGGTCAGTTTCAAATTCTCATCGTGTTTTTTAACAAAGCGATTGTGTAAATCAATCTCAACTGGCCCGATGGTGACCTTTCGTATCAAACGACTCGTTTTTTCAAGCAATTTAATGATTGAAATGATACGTGCAGATATAATCATTGGGTTGAATGGAATCCGTATGACCCCTTGAACACCTAATTTATAATAGGCGATTTCATCGGATTCACTGATGTCACCTAGCACATAGATAGGCACGGTACCGGTTCTTACAATCGGTGTTAAATACTGAACATTGGCTTCAAAGGAAGACTTCAGTTCGTACAAAACAAAATCATAGATTTGTTCCGCATTTTTTTTCTGTTGTGCTGCTGCATATTTCTTAGACACAACATGAAAATCAGTTTGTCTAAACTGCATAATGAGATCGTCATAAGGCTTAGGACGATCCGAAATCAATAAAATGTTACCCATACACACTCCCTCAAACGTCATGGATTCAACGTATTTATTGCATTTGAATATTTTTAGGGCAAAAATAAGGCTTTTATCTTAACCCCTTAAGTATATTATAGCAAACAATTCTTTCATATATATTTCGAAATAAGTTATTTTGAAGGATGTTAAAACATTATTACAAACGCTTTCATTATGAACACATAAAATGAATGTTTTTATAAAGTGAAATAAAACGACAATATCATCCTTTGAATTAGGTGTTTTCTATAAAAAAAAACTGTACTCAAGCACTGAGTACAGTAAGGTGTATTTATTCTACGGTTTTGATTTGAGTGAAGAAATACCAATATTTGATGATATCAATCAATACGAGAACAATCGTTACAGCCCAGTGTTGGACGATGAAGATGGTAATCAACAAGATGACATCAACAAAAATCATGAGCTGCCATTTATCTTTACGTTTCATGGCTCGATGTTCGACAAAATCCGATAGGTATTTCTGATAAATCTTAGTTTGAATAAACCAACGGTGGAATCGGTTTGAACCCTTCGCAAAGAAATACACGGTCAATAACAAAAATGGAGTGGTTGGTAAAACAGGCAAAACGATACCTATCAAACCAACGGCTAAAGATATAAATCCCAATATAATATATATTAAACGCATTAGTCTTTCGAGACAAGGCGCTTTTCGCCTTCTAACTCACGGATAGGTTTAATGTTTTGAGTGATTTCTAAAGTACCCAAGTAGTTGTTGTCTTTATCTCGAACTGCGAAGTAGCGAATATAAACAAACATATCCTTCAGTTTAATCCAAAAGTCTTCGTTGTTTTTTCTACCAGAGCGGAAAGATTCAACGATTTCTTCAACGATGTGAACACTGGCAGGGGGATGACACATCGAAACGTGTCGCCCAATGATTGTTTTAGGTCGATCAAAAATGCGTTCTTTCCCTTGAGTGAAATACTTCACAAAACCATCCTTATCGACAAAAGTCATATCAAATGGCAAAACGTTGAGCATGTGATTGACTTCTTCAAATGTGAGAGACCCAGCATCAAATGGTACAGAACCAACAGTACTTTCTACTTTAGGTGGTATTGGTTCGTTGACATCTTTTGGTCGTTCTTGTTTCCAAGATTCCTTCGGTTTTTCCAAGAACCATCCGATTTCTTCACTCGATGAATCGACGATGACCCAATCGAAGAAATTCATGTTTTCAAGTAACAATGGCATTAATATGTTGTTTTCTTTGAATACCATATCACGAACCCTGAGAATGTTCGCTTGAATCAGTTTTCTAACATGCGCTTCATCATGGTCGATTTCACCCAATTGACGAATGATCTCTTTGATTTCAGCACGAATTTCATCATCCACACCCCACATGACTTTAGGTGGCGCAGTGATGCCATTTTTTTCTAATTTTGGGAACATTAAGTACTCTTTTCGAGCATAATGATGATGGATTTCTTTCAATCGATCATAACCTACACGTAACATCAATTCAGCTGTTTTACCGGACTGTGATAAGTAAGGTTCAATTTCTTCACTGATGAGCTTTTCGATGCGTGCATTTTCTTCAAAAAATACTTGTACAGGGTGTCCTTTAATCTTGGTATGATCCCCAAAACTATGGATATCTGATATAGATCCTTCAAAAACGGCAGCATGCACATCACACAGCTTTTGTATCTCATCGACTTGCATCCCTTCCTTAATAAGGGCTTGTTCCATCTGGGAAATCTCAGCGGTTGTTACTTCATCGAAATTGGCTTTAAATAAAGCTTTTGCCTCGTCTAGTGATGTACCGCTATGTAACCCGCGGATAATTTCTTTTAATTTTTGTTGTCTATTGTTAATGAATTCACTCATTTTATATCCCCCTCTATGTCAAAACCTTGTGAACGAAATGTATCTAAAACCAAAGTCAAATCGATGTGTCTAAGTGAACACCCTTGTTTAAGGGTCATAAAACGACCTACAGTATTCAACATTTGAGGTTTAACGATTTCAATGAAACCCAAACCATATAAAATGTCTTTAATTTCAGGATATGCCTTAACCAGCGATGAGATGCTTTGATTGATATCGATCAGTTTCATGGTGTCAACCTCTTTACGTATGTAGTTTAACAAATATGTCAAAACATATCAAACGATGTTGTAAGTTGAGGATAAATAATTTAAATAAGAAAAATCCCCTTACTTGTTAAAGGTAAGGGGGTTATAGACTATTTATTTTCTAAAGATAAGATCGACTTTGTTTTAATTAGCAAATATACAGCAGTTATAAGCGCTAAGAGAGCAGCTCCAACGCGATATGTGCCTGAATAAATCGCAATTAGATATACGTTATAACCGAACAACAGCGAAAATAAAACGATATTGATGATCATAAGTAAAATCATGAAACGATGTGAGGATACGAAACTGGATTGTTTACAGTAGTTGTTGCGCATCTTGAAGACATCCGAACTGGTTAACAAGTTAACAATGGACACTGCGAAAGCGGCCACAGCAACCCCAATTTCGATTGCACTCAGCAACTCGTATCTGAAAGTTAATAGATTGATGGTTAAGAATGCGAACACGACATGTAACATACTGATGTAGAACATTTTACCATCAAACATGAATGTATCATACATGGTGTCAGGTTCATCGACAATATCAAATGACTTGGTACCGATAATCAATGCTTGGAATACCATTGCCTGCACAAACAACATAATTTCTGAGTTAAATCCACTGAAGATGGTCGTGATGTAGGTTAATTGTTGAAGATTAATTCTAGATAAATCAAAGACCAAAGCAGGATTACCGCCTAATATCTGGTTTTTAATGATATTTTGAACATCGACAATCAAGTAGTATTTATACATGTAAACACTGAAAAAGTATGTACATAATACAGAAAATCCAAGCCATAATAGTATCCTTAATGTAGATTTTGACAGGGAAAATCCATCGTCTTTCACCCATACACTGATGACAACAAAGAGAATTAAGAATGTTAATGTCTTTAAATATATCAAAATATCTGGTAATCCGAATCCATCAAGAATTGGTGCGATGTATAAGTTTGTGATAATCACCATGATATCCAAAAATAGGATTGCACCAATGGTGTACATCAAATAACGCATCTTTGTTTCATTGTTACGACTAATCATATGATAATTACCTCTCTGTATTGAAAAAAATCCGTGTTTTCATTATACCACAACCCCATATCTACTAAGGATAGTGTTTGTTATAAAAATATCGAAACGGTATAAAAAAACACCATGACGGTGTAAATATAAAAAAAAATCACCGTTTACAGATGTTTCATTATTGAGGATGGCAGATCAATAACAAAACATCATGATGCGTGGTGTTACGCTTAGGTATTTTTTGGGAGAAAAAATACGTAAATGGT
>JAEZHT010000032.1 GCA_023436805.1 Bacillota bacterium | reverse complement strand
GTCCTCACCCGTGAAGATATCGAAATCGATGAAGCCTTCTTTAAAGCCAAAATAGTTAAAGCCAAACAATCCCGTGAAGATTTAGGTTATCACAATAGTTACCGCGCTTTCTTTGGTGAATCCGATGGTATCCCTGGTTTAATCGTCGACAAGTATGGCGACTATTTATCGATTCAGGTGTTGTCATTAGGGATCGATTTGAGAAAACCAATGTTCATCCAAATTTTGGTGGATGTATTCAATCCTAAAGGCATACTTGAAAGATCGGATGTGTCAGTCAGAACCAAAGAAGGGTTAGAACCTTTCAAAGGGGTCATCTATGGTGAAGTCCCTGAAAAGGTGCTCATCAAAGAAAATGATTTGATGATGTCAGTGAATCTTTTACAAGGTCAAAAGACTGGTTTCTTCTTGGACCAACAAGACAACCACAACGCTGTTAAACCCTATGTAAAAGATAAAACCGTACTGGACTGTTTTTCAAACATTGGCGGGTTTGGTTTACACGCGGCTTATCACGGTGCGAAACAAGTCACTTGTGTCGATATTTCTGCCTTAGCCGTATCGGATATATTGAATAATGCGAAACTCAATGGGTTGACCCAAGTTGAAGCGATTGAAAAAGATGTGTTTGACCAACTACGAACCTATCAAAAAGAAGGTAAAACCTTTGATACCATCATCCTAGACCCACCAGCGTTCGCGAAAAATAAAGACGCGATCAAACGCGCGTATCAAGGCTATAAAGACATCAACTTACAAGCGATGAAAATCATAAAAGATGGTGGTTATTTATATACCTGTAGCTGCAGCCACTATATGACAATCGATCTATTCTTACAGATGTTACAAGACGCGGCGAGGGACGCGAAAAAGAAAGTCCAAATGGTTGAAATGCGTATCCAATCGAAAGACCACCCAGCTTTATTGGGTTCAGATGAATCGTTATATTTAAAGTGTGTCATCTTACGTGTACTTAATGCCTAGAAAAAATAACCCAGCGATGGGTTATTTTGTTATCATATCGATTTGTTCTTCATTTAGGTTCGGTTGAAAGCCGACTTTTTTGTATAAGTACAAAGCATTTTCATTTAAGTCATCGGCAATTAAGAACGCTCTTTTTGCGTGATGCTTATGGCCATAATCCAAGGCTTGATTCAATAGTTTTTGACCAATGCCTTGATTTTGGGCAGACGCTTTAACGACAATCATGCGGACCCATAAAGTTCTTTTTTCAGCTTCACCATATAGACCTACCATCACAGCCCCGTCAATCTCATGTTGTTTATGAATCAAAACACAGGCGTCATCTACACCATCGACTTGATTTTGAACCCATGCACGAATCACGGGTTCATTTTCACCAGAGAATGCGCGGCTACTGCCTGTTCGAGATTGTGAGAGTAGGGTAATGGTTTCGATGTCGTTCGAAGTTGCTAGGGTATATGTTTCCGTAGGGATACTTTTATCAGAATATGTATACCAGTAATCACGAAGTACCGCGTAAGGGATAAACCCTTGTGCTTCTAATGGGGCCATCCAATCTTTTGGAACAAACTCTATCAAGTGGTTAGGATAATGTTTTAGAACTTCAATCAGACTTTCCAGATGGTTCACGAAAAAATGAATGTGTGGTTTTTGTTGAGAGGGATGCATCCCTTGAATCAATAAAGCATGCTCTGAATGATGTACCACACGATAGTCGAAAATATCATGTTCATCGACATAATGAAATGAATGGTATTTAAAAGTTTGTTTAGCTTTTCTAATCATCTGTAAATCATCTTTTTCCATGGCTTTTCTCCCATCTAATAATGGATGATGCGTTTCTTAAGGGTTTTGATAAAATTCAAAGATACGTTTGGCTAACCCTTCGAATGAATCGATGGGTAACCCTTCAAAGTATGTGATCAAGACTTGTTCCACATCCCCTTCATCCAAAGGTCTTTCTTTATACAAATATCTCGCAATACTTCTCGCATCATATTCAAAAACCGAATTTGATGCGCCACCTGCCATTAAACCCATCAAATCATAGTTTTTTAACACTTCCAAGATGAATTTTTCGAGGGATAGATAAGCATTTTCTTGATAGCCGAGGATATTGTCCAATCGTTCTGTGAGTATCGGTAACCCTACACTATTTCGAATGATCAGCTTGGTTTTATTGTTCAGCCAAACCACCACTTCTTTGTTGTCCTGATGGTCCATGTATAAATTGATGTTGGCGTAGGGTAGCGTCATTTCATACAACTTACCACGTCTTAAGTATGCAAATACCGCTTTGTGGTCGTAAAAATAAATGGTGGTTTTGAAAAACTGTAGCCCAGTTTTGGTTTGAAACGCACACAAGCATGGTTGTTCGCTTTCAATGTCTGTTTGACCAAAACGATAGGTTTCAAACCAATCTCGATTCCGCTTGGTTAAGTTTACCTTATAGGGGTCTGTTGGATTTTTATTAAAGCTTAAGTTCATGAAAAAGCCAAATAAAAGTCCCCATACCAAACCACCAACCATGTTAATGACGAAACTGAGGAAGTCATAACCATAACTAAGCCCCATGAAACCAAACATGGCGAGTCCAAAACACAAACCACCGATCATCGAGATGAACCACACGATACGATCAGGTTTAAACTTAGGTTGGTTTTTCGGGGTCATGTATATATAAATGCGCTTGAGCTTTTCTGTTTGATTCAGTTGAATATAACTGTCTTTCTCCCAAGAGACAAATAAATTGGCCGATGGGTGATTATGGTTGTCACTGGTGGGTACACCTAAGTGTTCGATGAGACCGGTACGAAGTTTTTGAACTGCTACTTTGGCTGAATCCTCATCTTCATACGATTGGTGAATGATGATGGCACTACAATGATGACGCCTGAATTTAAAAGAAACCGACAATCCGGGAACGTCAAAAAAAGTTTCATTATACACATTGAAAATATTTTTTGATTTCACATAAACAAGCCCTTGTTCACGAAGAAACTGTTTTATGGTGGATTTCTTTTTGCCTGTTAAAGATATCAAACTTTGTAAGTCCATAGTCATCACCACTTTTATGATAACACATGGTGATACTAAGATAAAACCTAAACTAAACATTTCACTTCTATTTGAATAAAAAATAAAAGCCTTGATGGACAAGACTTGGATGGTATATGGCAGGGCTAGAAAGATTCGAACTTCCGAATGTCTGGGTCAGAGCCAGATGCCTTACCGCTTGGCGATAGCCCTATGCATATAAGATTATACGCTCTTTTTACCCTAAAAAAAAGATAGAGGCGATGGCTATTTCATCGCCTCTAATTTGTTTTAAAATTGAATCACGCTGACTTGATTGAAGTCGTTTTGTATGTCGTGTTTGGTGATTGCACCTGCAGAGATGACATAAAGGTAATCGCCTACATAAACCGCACGGTCGATGGAGTATGGGGTATAGTACCAATAATCATTTTCAATCGCGGTGTAATAATCTTTATGAGAAATGACCTTATCGATGGTGATCGATTGTTCTGCTTCTAAATCCACTTTGAATATCATGTATTCATTGAGATTATAGTATTTGTATTGGTCGAAATAGCTCTTATACACAGAGAATCCAAAGTAGCTGTTATCCATATCGAATAGAATGGCTTTGTGGTTATATAAGGCTTCACCGTATTGCCAAGAGTTTTCTTGGTTGGTGAGTACGAGTGGTGTACCAATTTCAGCCAAGGTTTCTGGGTTGGTGACATCATATAAAGATAACTTGATTCCAATCGTACGGTTTTCACTGGTTTCATAACCAATACCTAGAACGGTGGTATCGTTCCATCTGTGTTGATAGAGTGAGAACCCAGGGATTTCTAGTGCCGCAGCGATGGTTGGATTTTTAGGATCTGAAAGATTGATGATATAGAATGGGTCAATTTGTTCAAAGGTTACCACGGTAACTTCTTCTTCATGGAATCTAACAGAGAATACACGTTCTCTCGGTTTACCAATGCCTTCGTCGAGTAATCCAACTTGAACCAAACTACGGTTGTTATCTACCAAGGTTTTTTCAAAGACATACAAGCGATTTTTAACGGTATCGCCCCAACCTTCGGTCGTGACCATACGGACGTGGCCTTCGTATTCATCGATGGCAAATTGATTGATGACATAACCCTTATAAGTCACAAATCCACCAAATACGACGCCTTCATCGACAAAATCAAAAGCAATCAACTTACCTGTTTCTTGATAGCCATCGGTTTCATCGTAATAATATTCATAGCTTGCGAAATAGATGCTTTGATGGGACACATAAATCGTACCCCAGTTGAAGTTGCCTAAAAATATATCATAGGATAAATCGATGTTACCTGAAAGTTCAATAGTTGTGATGTTGTTGAATACTTGTGCTTGTAAATCACCATGGTAATAAATTTCATCGTAATCTGGTACCAACTTTTGTCCATCGATTTCATACACTGGTCTTGGGTCAATCTCTTCATTGTACATATTGATGTAGCTTGTAGAAATAACATAGAGTTGATCATCGATTAAACGGGTGGTATTCAGATAACCTGGCACGTTGAATGTTTTTACGCGAGCCAATGTGTCTAAATCATAGACCCAAATAGCGGTGGCTGAATTGCCATAATAGCCCCACAAACCAATCGCGTCTGTAGTTACCAAATCGCCTTCGATATTATATGCGAAATATTGATAAGAATACCCTAAAACTACCAAGTATTCAACGGTAATGTATAATTCACTGAAATAGGTGTATCGGTCTTTTTCATCTTCTAAGGTCTCGTTTAAAAGGGTGGTCATTTCACCATCGATGGATGTGACTACCAAACGGTTACCGAAAATTTGATAAATGCGGTTTTGATCTACTTTGACGACATCACCTTCATCAATCCCATCGACTTGAACATTGGTTTTAGATGTCTTGGTGTTACTTCTAACCTCGCCATCTGCCGCTTCTGTATCAACACCAGCCACAGGGCCATAATACCACTTGTTGCCTGCGGATTGAACGATCGATTTGAGTTGATCTAAACTGCCTACGGCATTCAATCCCATCTCTTTAGGTGTGGATTGACAACCGGATATGAGTAGGATTGAAAATAACATCAATCCCAATAGAGCGATTTTCTTCATAGAAGGTACCTCCTAAATTCACCTTTACTATATCATATTTTTTCAATTTGTCATCTGTGACCTCAGTGTTTTTTTGGATTTATTCGAAAAATAAGTGATTTTACTCGAATACTTGCATAAAAATGAAAATATCATTACAATACTATTGTATGATTATGGGAATAAAACGATGAAATTTGGGATTTGTTTGTCCGGTGCTTTGGCCAAAGGTGCGTATCAAACCGGCTTTATGGAAGCATTCATCGAGAAAATGGGCAGGGATTCCATCGCTTGTTTATCCGGTGCTTCTATGGGTGCGTGTAACGCTTACGCCATCGCAGCGAATCAATTCGATCGACTTAAAACGATTTGGCATACATTCAACTATCCAAATCTTTTTTCGATATGGAAAGGCATTGTTTTTCAAAACCACATCGATAAGACATTCAACCAATTATTCGATGACAAAGACGTCCTCGATATCCCGATTTATGTGTCTTCTGTTTCTACCTTTCCTAAGTTGGATTTTCATTATGTGAAGATTGAAGGCCCTTATCATGAAGACATTCGACGATTCATGAAAGGTGCGGTGGGTTTTCCCATATTGACCGGTCCACAAACCATATATAAAAAAAGACTCCACACCGATGGGGGGATCATCGACAATATCCCTGTATACCCTTTGACTACCCACGATGTCGATTTGATCATTGTATTACACTTTGACCCAAAATACACCTTAGAAAAAAGGCTCCAACTTTCCGATAAAACGATTCTTGAAATCGACTTATCGGTATGTAATGCTTATATGAAAAAAAGTTTTGATTTCAAACACGATACATTGACACAAATGTATGACAGTGGTTATCAATATGGCCTACAACTTTCAGATATATTACTGAAGTGTAAAAATGCTGAACATCTCCGAAAAACCGTCAATAAAATCATGAAAGCGGAACAGGCGGAGCGTTCTAAATATAAAGCTTTGGATACGATTCCATCGAAGTTCAATCGTATCTTCACCAAATATAGACATAAAAGTTCCGTCATCACCACATTAGAAAACCAATATAAAGACAACCCTAAACCGGTATATCATGGGTATTGTCATGACTGTCATAAAAAAATGACCCCAAAGAAACACTTCAGGTGGATTTTCTTTGGCGCGACCTGGTGGTTCGGTTTGGGGTTATTGTATGCGTTGTATTTTTGGTTGTTTCAAAAACCGGGCTGTCCTTATTGTAAGCAAAGACATTTTGATTATATCTAATCTAAATCTGAGAATTGATACACGAGACATTGAATATCTTTGTCTCGGTTTTTATTTTTCCAGTTGATGATACCTGTTTTTTGGATCTCTAATTTACGGTTGGAAAGTTTGATGAATTTGTTGATCGCTTGATTCCCACCCATCCATTTGAATGGAAAGAAATGGGTCACATAAACGGATGCGCTTTGATGACCTTCTTTTAAGGATGCCAAATATAGCTGAATGACAATCGATAAATCCATCCCACGCGTTGGCGCACCAAAAATCACATGGTCAAAGTCTTGGATGTTTGGATAGTTTTCCAATTCAACGCCTTTGATTTGGTTGGGGTTTTCATTTTTCGCTTTGATGGGGAATAAAGATACATCGTGACCTTTTCTCACCAAAGCCGCACCAATCTTATCGGCGATACCCATAGTATTGCCTGTATAGGAGTGAATGACGAGCGCGATTTTCATAATTATCACCACATTTCACCTTTAGTATAGTGCGATTCAATCTAGATTACAATAGAGAATCGCACAGTAAAGCGAAAAAAATAACCCTTTTACAGGTTATCTTAATTATTTATCTCATAATCATGAATATAATCGTCAAAATGAACCCAATAATGGATAAAACAAACCCAGCTCTAAAACCGATCATCGCGTGTTGTTTATACCATTCAGCGTAGTTTGGACGGTCCGTGTATTTGAACTTAAACGTGGCTTGTAATTCAAAGTAGGCGTCTAAAACCGCTGTGTTAAATCCCAACAATCCAAACACAATGATTAAAATCACGCAGATGATGGCTAAAGCAATGTAACCCATGGGGTTGTTACTTGCGCCACCGCTCGATACTGGTGCCCCTGTATGTAATGTGGCTGAAGGTAAATAGGTCATCAGTTCGTTTTTGGTTGTGTCGTCACAGTCTGTTTGAAATAAGCCTGAAGGTAGTCTGGTGAACGAACAAGATGAACCAATGACTTCGATTGTATCCCCTTTGACTTCTGTGATGACATTCGATATTGAATACTGGATTTGATACCCACCTACGATGGGGGTAGTCCTCATCCACTTTTCTTCAAACTCAAAACGATCATCGCTCACTTGAATGTATGTTTCGTCTTTCAACATTCTATAATCGGGATCACGTTTGGTTTGACAGCCTGACATAACCAATAAAACAAACAAAACCAACCAGAGTTTCTTCATTTTAATCTCCTTGAAATTGTCATATTTTTAGAATCGTATCAACAATTAGAATATAACACATTCATAACCAAATGTACATAAAAAAATCACCCCTATTTTTGGATGATTTTTTAGGCTTATTCTATTTGAGTATAAATTGACTTAAAACCGCTCTGGCATGGTCTGAAAGTGGGGTGGATTGATGGGTTTGGTTATCCACATGAACTATCACGGTTTCCGCTTGCGCAACCACCACGCCATGTTGAAATAATTGTTGGTAAAAAGTAATGGATGAATTGCCCAACTTTACGACACCACTACCAATTTCTACCGTACCTGGCCAATGGATTTCATTGAGTAGTGATACGTTATTTTGAACAATCACAAATGAACTGTTTTCCTGATGAAGTGGGTGTTCTGGGTGATATAAAAGTTCAACGCGTCCAGTTTCAAGAAATTCTGAAAAATGGATGTTGTTGACATGTCCTTGGCGGTCTGTATCGCCATAACGGACTTTATCTTGGGTTTGATATGGAAAGTCTTCTAGTTTTAATTTGGTCATGAATGAGCCCCCCTATACTAAAGGTAGTATACCCAATTCTTGATGAAAAAGGAAATGAAGTCAATCCTATGGGTAAACATTGTGTAAATCTGAATCATCATCATTCAAAATGTTTGTCATAAGAGTTTATTTACTATAAAATGACAGTAAGATTTATCCATCATCACAGGAGGTATGGCCATGAAAACCGTAGTAAATCGATATTATAATCAACTCAATGATATCGTTGTTGAAGAAAGAATTTTACCTGAATTGAAAGACAATGACGTATGCATTCAAGTATACGCTGCAGCTTTGAATAAATCCGATTTATTGTTAGCCATTGGCAAACCTTTCATGATTAAGATGATGTATGGTTTGAAACAACCTAAGAAAATATACCCTGGGTCTGATTTTTCAGGTGAAGTCTTATCGGTTGGTTCAAAAGTCGTTGATTTTAAACCTGGGGATTACGTATTTGGAGATTTATCTGGGGCAGGTTTTGGTGCTTTCGCTGAACAATTGATCGCACCCGCATCCAAAATTTGGTTGATGCCGAAAGGCTACTCTTTTTTAGAAGCCGCTTCGATGCCGATGGCTTTAGGTACAGCACTAACAGCAATTCAAAAAGTACCTGATATAAAACAAAAACATGTACTCATCTATGGTGGTAGCGGTGGTGTTGGGCGGTTCTTGGTTCAAGTCGTCCTTCATCTGGGTGGTATTGTTACTGTGGTATCCAGTCAAAAACACTTCAATGATTTCAAACAATTGGGTGTGAGTGATTTACTCGATTACAACGATCCAACCTTCACTTTACCAAGCCAAACCTACGATGTTATCTTCGCCGTGAATGGTTATCAATCCATCCAATCTTACGCGAAATCATTGGTTAAAGGGGGGCAGTGTATTGTTATCGGTGGTAGTGGGAAACAAATATTTAGCGCGATGACTTTAGGTCCGTTTTATAAGTTATTCCAGCAAAAAGCATTTAAGAGTGTCATTGCGAGTACTGGACATAAAACACTCCAATCGATAACAAATATCGCCAACCAATTCAAAATAGATGTTCAAGTCGGTCATCTATATGAATTATCAGAAGCGAGTCAAGCTTATCAAGATTTTAACGCACATAAATACATTGGAAAATATCTGTTTGATATACATAAATGAAACACATTTAAGAGTTGAAAAACTCTTTTTTTCTTATTTTACATTACTCCCTAAAAATTAAATGGGAAATGCTTACCTACGTAAAAATGTATAGATGTACATAATTCTTCCTTAGGTTTAAGTTTTACCTTTGAATATGTAAAAAGTTGGATTTCTTTGTTTTTTGCCTTTAAAGGGTGTTTTTTGAGTTGATAAAACGTATAAATGTACTTAATAAGAACAAAGAGGTGAATAAATCACCCTTTAAAGAATGATTTATGATACATACCTCTTAACGATTAACTCGTCTTATTTAAAGCGACTACAAATCAAATAAATATGTACGCTTAGGTGTGTTCACACCCTTAGTCCCTATCCATAAGGCATTGG
>JAEZHT010000024.1 GCA_023436805.1 Bacillota bacterium | reverse complement strand
ATATATTGGACAAAATAATCCAATTATAGTAGTTTAAATTTTGAGTTCTAATATGGAAGTGTAGTAAAACTCACATAATTTTTCTGCTCTACTTAAAATATGCTCAGGCTTAAAATCGCTGTAACATTCAAGAAGTTCTGCTATTGATTTGTAACTAGATTTTAAATAAAACTTTTTTTTATCAGCATAATTCAGTTTTCCTGCTGACCCATTTAAGTCTATTTCGAGTAAAACCAAATTACCGATGTTTAATGATAATTCATTACTTCCTTCAGGAATAATGTGCTCTATTGATCCAAAGTCTTCATTTTTGTCCCTTGATGCAAGTTTGTTTTCAATTTTGTTTATGATATACTTTGTCAGCATATTTTCTGGAAGTTCTTTAATAGCAGAAAACTGAAGTTTAATGAATTTGTTTTTAAACGCTTCGTATGAAGGCATTTTCTTTTTTAATGCAATGACAAATGCATCAATTATAGTCGACAACTCTTCTCTGGGCTTATTTCTTAGATCTATAGATAGTTTTGAGTATAAGCTGCCAATCGCTGATGGACGACCAGAACCAATAGAATTAAATGAAAAATGGAAGTTTTCAACAGTTTTAGTTACCATTTTGAGTTGTTTACCAGTTATTTTTTCTTTAGCATAAGCATGATGTAAACCTAAAAACAATACTCTACTTTGTGAAATGTTAAAAATGTTATGTATTGCATACATTGAATCAACTAAATACAGAAGTTGTTTTTTATTTTGATAAAATTCAATACTAGGTTTTAATATGTTGAAATAGACCTTAGACTCTTTTTCTAATTCACTTAAAAATAATAAGTAATCCTTTTCTGTTTTAGCTACTTTTGATGAAAATGAACTGTGAAGTTTTGCTTCAGAAGAGTTTGCAAATTTTGAGTTCCAATAATGTCTAAAAAATACTGACATATCTACTCTGTCATTATCACCTGTCAAATTCATAACAATATCTTTCCAATAACCCTTCGCTTCATCTATAGGTTCTTCTTCATTAAGTATTTCAAATATATTATTTTTTATTAGATCAAGACTATTTAGACCTTTTCCTTTGCTGTTCAAAATCTCAAAAATCATATTTCCCTGACTTTCGTCTGGAGTTGAAATGGCAACAACAATACTATGTAAGACCTGATCTCTGACTATTTTCAAGATATCTAAATAGCTAGTTTTCTTTATTAGTTTTGAATCAAACTTTTTGTTCAATCTCTGTTTAAGTTTTGATTCCGTCAATTCTGTTTGAAAATAATCATATGCAAAGGCTACTCTATCTTGTTCTTCTGTGTGTGGTTCTGCACCATTTGAATCAATTTTTTGTATTAATTTAGCAAAAAACGGATTGGGTGTTTCATTCTTGAGAACGGCATATTCTTTACCGTCATTATCTTCACTCATAATGTATTTGAATACATTTTTATGCAAAACTGTTTCATTTAAATCCGTGAATATTTTTGATAATACTGAAAGTAAAATTGTAATAGTGGTAATCCTTTGTTGACCATCAACAACTTTCATTTCCTTGCTTTTATCTGATTCGAATTCGCCGATAAGAACAATATTTCCCAAAAAATAATCGCTAACTTCGAGTTTATCATTAACCATCTTAATAGAGTTAATTGTATCTTCCAAATATTCCTTCAACTCTTTTTTTTCCCAAGCATATTCTCTTTGAAATCTTGGAATAATGAATTTTTTGCCTGATTTAAGCAAAGTTTCAATCTTTTTAGGTTCTGGTGTGAACTTCATATTTATTTACCCCTCTTAGTGATTGTTATAAAAACTAAATATTACTACTAGTATAACATTGATGATCTTGTTAAATGTCATTTATTTCTGATAAACAATTACATTATACCGATAATGTTGTTGTTCCTCGATATTTCTATGGACCTGATAATGACTCAATTATGATGTAATGTATATTTTTCATTGGGTTGATAAAGTATTGAATTGGACAATCCTCTAAAAAGTTTTAAAAAAGACAAGAAATAATCCTGTCTCATAGAAAATTTTCAGTTTATCATGTATAGAATAACAAATGCTTCATAACAACATACATAAGACAGACAGTCACACCTTAAGGCTCAGGGTGCTGTATGCTTTCGAAGCAATCCGAGTATCAATAGTACTTTATAATGAGGATGATTGTATAGATTTTTGCTTCCTGATTGAATCACAAAAATTGAGTTAAACTTATTTAAAAATAATTTGTTGTTACTATTTTATGATCCATGATGAGGAACTGTTACAAATCCAATATTGGGAATGAAGTCCTTTATGGCATTAAGCAAAGCCCTTCTTTTTGATGAACCTGATGTGTCGTAATCACCTGTGAATAATGCGCCAGGTGAATAATAATACCTGTGATGGAAATACTTACTTACAGGACCAGAATATACAACCATACTATTGGTATTAATATCACCTGTGATGTTTGTCTCATATATTTTAATCAGTTTAGTTTTTACTGATGTCCAATTTTGAGCTAAATTATCAACTGTCAATGAAGAGAGTTGAGGGTCTTTGGAAATTTCATTTTGAAATTCAATCGTCCTTTGTGAGCTTTTAAAATTGAAAGGAAGTATAATCCACTGCATCCATTCTGAAAAAATAGTATAACCATATTTCTTTAAATAGTTTATTTTTAGTGATACCTGATTTTCGTAAGGTTCAACAATTGTTATTTCTATATTTTTTTCGAAAATACTGACTACTCCGTTTTGAATCTCATTCGATAACACTAAATTTAAAAATTGAAGTTGTGTAAGTTCTTGGTATTCAATAAGTAGTCTCAATTTTGTTAAAAATTTAGTTTGATTGTCTAGATATGGTATCACGATTTTTTTTACATTGCATCTCGATATTAAATAATCAACACCTGAACAATGATCATAATCAAGATGCGATAAATAGAGAGTATCAATAACATCGTCTTTTTGGAATACCAGATCAATCTGTGAAATTACATTATGTTGTGGTATAGAACCACAATCAAAAATGAGTTTTTCTTCATCAAATAATTCAACTGTGAAATTACCTTGTCCAACAGGTCTAAAACTTCTTATCATATTTATCAATTTTCGTAATGTATTTTACGACCTTTCATACGATAAAACGTATTTTTTATGATTTTTCCCCACTTTTCCAACAAAGAAAAAGCAATATTTTTCAAAAATATCGCTTTTTATGTGTTTTTATCTATTCTTTTTCACTTGCTTTAGGCTTAATTAAGTATTTATAGTAATCTTCTTTATTGATTTGTTGATTTCTCGCAATCGCTAATGAGCCTTTTGGAATGTCTTTGGTTACTGTTGAACCGGCTGCGATAAAGACATTGTCACTGATTGATATCGGTGCGACCATATTGACGTTACATCCAATGAAGACATCATTACCAATGATGGTTTTATGTTTCTTAACACCGTCATAGTTGACAGTAACAGATCCACAACCAAAGTTAACTCTTTCACCAACTTCTGCATCACCGATATAAGCTAAGTGTGCAGCTTTGGTATCATAACCTGTCGTTGAGTTCTTCACTTCAACGAAGTTACCAATACGGTTATGATCACCGATATTCGCGTGACCTCTTAAGTGAGCGAATGGACCTACTGTAGTCTTCTTACCAACTTTACTTTCAATGACTAAACTATGTCTAATTTCAGCACCTTCATCGATGAAGGAATCCCTAACTTCTGTGTTAGGTCCGATGACGGCACCTTTCTTGATCACTGAGTTACCAATGATGGATGTGTTTGGATAAATCCATACACCTTCTTCAATGACAACGTTATGACTAATGGTAATTGTTTCAGGGTTGACCATGGAAACACCAGATAACATATGGCCTTTGTTGATAGAATCTCTTAAATACTTTTCAGCGATGGATATCGCGTATAAGTCATTGATCCCCATAGTGACCATGGAGTTTCTAACAACGAATGTATTCACTTTATAATGTTGATGCATCAAGTTAACAATATCGGTTAAATAGTATTCACCTTTACGGTCATTCTTTTTGATTTGTTTTAAGGTTTCAAACAACGCTTTGTTATCCACGATGTAAACAGAGGAGTTGACTTCTTTGATTTGTTTTTCGGATTCGGTGCAGTCATTTTCTTCAACAATCCCTTTGACTGTACCGTATTCATCTCTAACGATACGACCATAACCCTTAGGGTAATCCACAACCATGGTAACGACAGTCAGGTCGTTACCCATTTCTTCATGGGCTCTCATGAGTTTATCCATGAGTGGGTATTCCATGAGTGGCATATCGCCAGGGAGAATGAAGGTCGTACCTTCTTTACCTTCAAGTAGCGGTGCTGCAGATAGTGCTGCATGTCCAGTACCGAGTTGTTGTTCTTGAACGGCGTATTTTGCACGGTCTTTCAGTAAGTCCATGATGACTTCTTTTTTATAGCCTACAATCGCGACAATTTCGTCGATGTCTGTTTTTTCGATATTTTCGACAATGTATTCAATCATCGGTTTACCTAAAATTGGGAAAGCACATTTAGGTAACTCGGTTCTCATACGGGTACCTTTACCCGCAGCTAAGATTAAAGCGTATTTTTTCATCACACACTACCTTCTTTCTTAATTAAGTCTACGATACGGTTGATTTCTCTCTCTAAGACCACTTCATCCTGGTAACTCATCGTTACACGGATGAGTGGTTCTGTACCACTCGGTCTAACCAATAATAGGTAGTCATCCTTGAGTACTTTTTTAACGTCTTCTAATAATCCGATGACAGAATCTCGCTTTAAGACGCCTTTATCTACATTCTTAATATTAATCATCTTGAGTGGGTATAAATGGATATCCCCTAAAAGGTCTTCCAATGTTTTACCACTTTCTTGAATGATTTTTAAGAGGTATAAAGCGGATAATAAACCATCCCCACTATGCATGATATGATTCAAGATAATATGTCCTGAAGCTTCACCGCCTAGACCATAACCGTGATCATTCATTTCTTTAAAGACGTATTTATCACCCACATCGGTGAGTGAATAAGAGATGCCATTGTCTTTGAGTTTCTTTAACATCCCTGGGTTACTCATCTTAGTGAGTACCACATGATTTTTAGGCAGTTCACCTTTGGATTTTAGGTGGGTTGCGAAAAGGTAGATCATTTGGTCGCCATCGACTACTTCACCTTTTTTATTCACCACCAAGCATCTGTCAGCGTCCCCATCAAAAGCAAATCCAACGTCTGCTTTTCTGGATTGAACCACGTCAGAAATCATTTCCATATGGGTGGAGCCACAACCCACATTGATGTTTAATCCGTCGGGTTGGTTATTGATTTGAAAGGCATTTTTGTGATATTGATCAAAGAGTTTTTTTGCAATTAAATAGTTCGCACCGTGCGCACTGTCATATACGATTGATAAGTTACTTGGTTTCAATCCAAGTTTGTCATAAAACTCAATATATAATTTTTCTACCGCTTCTGTAATGTTTAAGTTACCCCATTTTTCTAATACGTCAAATGGGCCGTTGTCGATGATGTTTTCAAGTTTTAATTCGAGTTCATCGACCGTTTTAAACCCTTGATCGAAGATTTTAATCCCGTTATCATAATAAGGGTTGTGCGAAGCGGTGATCATCACACCAATGATTTGATGGATTTCACTATAATACGCAATCATTGGGGTAGATACGACGCCAGCGAATAACACATCGACGCCTTGACTCATCGCGCCGGAGGCGAGTGAGTAAGCGAGCATGTTATTCGATTGTCTGGTATCTGTACCAATGACAATTTGTTTTGGATGAATTACTTTCCCAATGGCTAAGCCCACTTTAAAAGCGAGTTCAGCGGTAAGTTTTTCAAAAGCAACCCCACGGATGCCATCCGTACCGAAATATTTTCCCATAAATTTCTCCTATTCAACTGTGACGCTCTTCGCGAGATTTCTTGGTTTATCGATATCAAAACTACGTTCTAAAGCAGCGTAATAAGACAAGAGTTGGGTAGGCACGACCATGACCATTGGGGTGAGTAGTGGGTGAACAGCATCCACGATGACTTCATCGCCACTTTCAGCAACCTCACTGGTGACAATTCGAATGGTTCTCGCACCACGTGCGATGACTTCATTTAAATTACTTCTGGTGTTGTGTGAAATCTTTGGATCCGAGATCAACGCGATGACTGGGGTACCTTCTTCAATAAGCGCGATGGTGCCGTGCTTGAGTTCACCAGCAGCGAAGCCTTCGGTTTGGATATACGAGATTTCCTTGAGTTTTAAAGCCGCTTCTAGTCCGGTGTAGTAATCGAGACCTCTACCAATGAAGAAACAGTTTCTATGGGTCAATAAGTAGCGTGTAATGTCTAACATCGTTTGACAGGATAAGAAGTTTTCAATCGACAAAGCAACCTTCGTTAATTCTTCTCTAATATCAAAATCTTTGTTGGATAATTCATAAGCTATTAAGGACAAAACAGCGACTTGTGCGACATAGGCTTTCGTACTCGCAACCGCGATTTCAGGACCAGCGTATAGTTCTAAAAAGTACTTCGCTTCTCTCGCAAGAGTAGAGGTTGGTACGTTGGTGACAGTTAAAATCGGAAAGTTCATTTCCTTGATATTGACTAAGCATGCTCGTAAGTCCGCAGTCTCACCAGACTGCGAGACAAGGATGAAAAATGGCTTTTTAGACAGCAATGGTTTTTGGTAGGCAAACTCACTTGCGATGTGAACTTCAACTGGGATTTGATCGAGCTTTTCAAATAAAACTTTACCGATTAAACCCGCGTGCATGGAGGTCCCTGCAGCTAGGATATAGATGCGGTCGGACGCTTTGATATCATTGAGTATTTTCTCATCAATACGGGATTTTCCGTTATAGAAGTAGTTTGAAACAATGCGACGAACGACCGACGGTTGTTCGTGAATTTCTTTCAACATGAAGTGGGCATATTCGCCTTTTTCAACATCATCATTATTCATGTCGATTTGACAGAATCGTGCGTTTAATGCTGTATGATTGATGTCGAATAATTGGACTCTATCCCTACTTGCAACCACAAACGTTTTGTCTTCTAATGGCAGGTATTCTTCACTGTAGCCAATGAGTGCCATAAGGTCAGAAGCAACGGTTACGCCTTCCTTACCTCTACCAATTAAGAGAGGGCTCTTGTATTTGGCAGCGAAAAATTGTTCTGGATTTTGATTGTCCAAAATGAGTAAAGCGTAGGAACCTCTGAGTAATCTCAATGTGGTTAAAATAGCATTCTCAACATTGAGTGTCCCTGCGAAAGTTTCAATGAGTTGTGCGATCACTTCAGTGTCTGTATCACTCTCAAACTTTACACCTTGAAGGTATTGTTCTTTGAGTTGATGATAGTTTTCAATGACACCATTATGAACAATGATGAAACGACGTGAACGAGAATAATGCGGGTGCGCATTGACCTTGTTCACTTTACCGTGGGTTGCCCAACGGGTGTGTCCTATACCAATATTGGAGTTTGGACTATTTTCAACAGACTGGGCGAGTTTATCGACTCTACCTTGGTCTTTATATACGTCATATACTTGATATCGTGTATTAAAAAGACTCATACCTGCTGAGTCATATCCACGATATTCGAGTCTTTTTAATCCGTCTAAAATGACGTCCTTGGCTTCTTTATTGCCGATGTAACCTACAATGCCACACATAGTAATAACCTCTTTTAATGTTCCACGCCGTTGACTTTATACGTCTTAACGACACTTGAAACCAGGTGTTTAATCTCATCATTGGATTTATCTTCAAATGTCAAGAAAATATCCACCAATGACAATTCTTCGTCACATACTTCTCTTTGTTTTTCAATGTATATCTTGTCGTTATCGGTTGCTTTATGATCGTCATAATTGTGGTCAACCAATAACTCTTCAAATAGTTTTTCACCTGGTCTTAACCCTGTGAATTCAATTTTGATATCTTTATAAGGCTCAAAACCGGCAAGAGAAATCATCTTTTCTGCCAAATCTTTGATTTTCACTGGTTGTCCCATATCGAGTACAAAGACTTCGCCACCTTCAGCGTACACTGCGGATTGTAAAATGAGGCTGACGGCTTCTGGAATGGTCATAAAGAATCGGTTGATTTCAGGGTGGGTTACCGTGACTGGACCCCCATCTTCGATTTGTTTTTTGAATAATGGGATAACTGACCCATTTGATCCTAAGACGTTACCAAAGCGAACAGCTGAAAACTTGGTGCGATTTTCTTTTTGTTGGTTTTGAATGACCAGTTCTGCGAAACGTTTGGTCGCACCCATAACATTGGTAGATCTGACTGCTTTGTCTGAGGAAACCAATACAAATTTCTTCACACCATATTTATTGGATAAAACAGCCGTATTATATGTACCAACCACATTCGTTCTTACCGCTTCAACAGCACTATCTTCCATCAGTGGCACGTGTTTGTATGCAGCTGCGTGGAATACGATGGTTGGTTTGAATTCTTGGAAAATAGTTTCTAGTCTTTGCTTGTTATATACAGAACCTATTCTAACGATTAGATTGAGTTCATTTATTCTGTTTTCTTTTGAGAATTTGCGAAGTAATTCTTGTTGAATATCATAAGCGTTGTTTTCATATATGTCAAAAATGATGAGTGTTTTGGGTTTAAGTTCAGCAATTTGTCTGCACAACTCACTTCCAATAGATCCACCACCACCCGTGACTAAAACCACTTCATCCTTGATAAACGCATGAATGCCTTGGTTATCCAAATGAATTTCTTGACGGTTAAGTAAATCTTCGACTTTAACATTGACAATTTTCGGGTTAGCTTTATCTACATCACTGTAGGATAATAGCTTTTTGATCTTGATTTTGTATTTGGCTACTTCATTCACGAGCCAGTTGAGTTTGTCAATTGGATAATCTGCAATGGCTAAAATGATTTCATCTACATTCAAATCTTCAATAAATTGGGTGATTTTCTCGATTGGACCAACAATTAAAATCCCGTTTAGTCGATTACCTACTTTATTAGGGTTATCGTCGACAAATGCCACAGGATGGTTGGTTAAATCCTTATTTCTATATATCTCACGTAATACCAATTCGCCCGCAGAACCAGCCCCAATGATGAGCGTTCTTCTACCTTCATTGGTGTTCACGAAAATGTTCGTTTTAAAAAACAAACGGATGCGGTTGAGGACTCTTGGTAATGTTAATAATATGATTTCGATTGGTGTAATAAAAATGAACGCCGATTTAAACATAAAAAGGTGGTTGGTTAGTGCGATATAAATCACAATAATGATGTTACCCACGATGGCAGCGAAGGATATGCGCATAACGTCTTCAAACCCCACATGTCTGGAGAGCATACGATAAATGCCAGAAATGTACATCACCACTAATTTAAAAAAGATGACAAACGGTAAGGCAATGGATAAAACTTTAAAATTTACTTGATAATCCAATTGGATAGCAACAAACATCATGATGATGGCAAAATACGATAAAAAAATCAACATCGCGTCAACAATCATCATCCCGATGTCATGAAGCATTTGAGACTTATTCAGTTTAATTGGCATACTTGTCCCTCCCAAGTAATCCCCACGACATACTCTATTGATAAAAACTTTCACATTCAAATCTTTTTATCTCATTATATCACTTGATTTGATATAGTCTAGTGTTTTCGCATGGGTACATGCGCGATTTTTAAAATTACTAGAAAAAGGCGATTTGAAAGCGTCAAATCGAATACAGTATGATTATATCATATATTTTCGTTTATGAAATACAAACAGCCTGTATTTGGCTTAAATAACCGTTTACATTTGTAGACGACAACTTATTTTAGCAAATTAATAATTGTCTTAGTATTTCTAGATTATTTCAAATTAAGAATCGCATCTTTCTAAAAAATAGAAAACATGTTTTATGGCTCAACAAAGGGATATTTAAGATACTGTTTTTGAAATGTTTAAATGTTCGATTTCCCATATAAAATGACAAAACATTCGATGTATTTAATCATTGTTCGATTTCAACTTAAAAATTGTTCGATTTTCAGATATAGGCACAAAACATGCTATTGATCTATAAACAAAAAAGCACGAAAATTCGTGCCTTAGAAAATTTTTTTCACTTCAATGGTTTGGTTACGGTCTGGTCCGATAGAAAATATCACAACAGGGATGCCAGTTTCTTCTTCGATAAAGCGTAGATAATTCTTTGTGTTGATTGGTAGGTCATCATAAGACTTCACCGCGGTGATGTCTTCAGACCATCCTTTCAAAGTCGTATAAATCGGTTTGACCCTTTCAAAGTCACCAATCAAACTCGGCACTTCATCGATGATTTTACCATCGAGTTCATAAGCCGTGCATACCATGATTTCTGGTTGTCCAGATAATACGTCAAGTAGAGTGACGGCGAGTCCTGACAATCCGCCCGATAGTTTCGCGTGCTTGATGAGGACGAGGTCTAACCATCCCACACGTCTAGGACGACCGGTGGTAGTCCCGTATTCATGGCCTTTTTCACGAATGTCTGAACCGATTTGATTGAATAATTCTGTCGGTAGTGGACCCTCACCGACACGGGTGGTATATGCCTTAGTGACGCCGATAGCCCCTTGGATGAGCCATGGTGCGATACCTACATTGATGGGTACCGACGCTGCGGTAGGTGATGAGCTGGTCACGAATGGATAGGTGCCATGATCGAGACAAAGCAGTGTGCCTTGAGCCCCTTCAAACAAAACTTTCTTACCCTTGGAAATCGCTTCATTGACAAATTTCGAGGTGTTTTCTACAAATGGTTTTAATGCTTTTGCGTACACGCTATATTCAGCATACATCGATTCGAAGTCGAATCGTTCGATGCCGTATAAATCTGCCAGTTGGTTCTTATATTCTAATACTTCTTGAAGCTTATTTTTAAAGACATCGAGGTCAACAAACTCGCCCATACGAATGCCGCTTCTTTCAGCTTTATCTGTATAGGCTGGTCCAATGCCTTTTTTAGTTGTGCCAATCTTTTGTTTGAGTTTAGATTCTCTGATGGAGTCAAATGCCATATGGTATGGCATGATGATGTGTGCCTTATCCGAGATATGGATATGGTATTTTTTACCTTCGAGTTTTTTAAGTTCTTCTAATAGTGCTTTTGGATTGATGACCATCCCGTTACCTAAGACATTGTCAATCTTTGGATTCAAAATGCCCGATGGTATGGTGTGTAGTGCATACTTCACACCATCTAAAACGATGGTATGCCCTGCATTGTTCCCGCCTTGATATCTCACCACTAAATCACTTTTTTGAGCTAAGAAATCGGTGATTTTACCTTTACCTTCATCGCCCCATTGTGTCCCTACAACTACGAGTGTCTGCATGTGTATCCCCCTGGTATGATATCTAAAAATCCATTGTGATTTTATCATAGATAATGGTTCGTAGTCAAAGCCACTTTCAAAAGAAAAAGACAAATGCGCTTTCATTTCGCATTTGTCTCTGTTTTTAGATGATTGGTAAATACTTTTCCAATTCCCATGCGGTGACTTTCATCTTATATTCGTCCCATTCACGTTCTTTGGCTTCGATGTATTTTTCAAATAATTCATCGCCCAAAGCTTCTTTCATGAGTGGTGAATCCACGAAGTATTCAATCGCTTGTTTAAGATTTTCTGGTAAGTTTCTAATACCTAAACGACGACGTTCGGTATCAGACATCTTAAATAGATTTTTCTTGAGCGGGTTCAAAGCGGTGAGTTCATTACGAACACCATCTAAACCTGAAGCAAGTAATACTGCCATCGCTAAGTAAGGGTTCGCTGCTGGGTCTACGGAACGCACTTCAATGCGTTGACCTTTACCTCTAGCCGCAGGGATACGGATCATGGTACTTCTATTAGAATCACTCCAAGCGATGTATACTGGTGCTTCATAACCAGGGACCAAACGTTTGTATGAATTGACGATTGGGTTACAAATCAAACCAAACGATTGTGCGTGTTTCATCACACCTGCAATGAAGTGTAACGCTGTCTTGCTTAAACCATTCGAAGCTTCTGGATCATAAAATACATTCTTACCTGCTTTATCGGAAATCGATAAATTAGAATGCATCCCAGAACCGTTGATGCCTTGAACCGGTTTTGGCATGAATGTGGCGTGATAGCCATGGCGTCTCGCGACATTCTTGACTAAGACTTTAAAGGTTTGAATGTTATCACACGCTTCTAGTGCATTGTCAAAATGGAAGTTGATTTCGTGTTGACCGAAAGCAACCTCATGGTGTGATACTTCCATTTCAAAGCCCATCTTTTGAAGTTCAAGAACGATGTCTCTACGAACGTCTTCTGATCCATCGATTGGGGATAAATCAAAGTATCCACCCATGTCAGAAAATTCCATGGTTGGTTTGCCATTAGTGTCTAATTTAAATAAGAAGAATTCTGGTTCAACACCCACATTGAACTTATCAAAACCAAGTTTCTTCAGTTCAGCGAGGTTTTTCTTTAATACAAAGCGCGGGTCTGCTTCGTAAGGGGTTCTGTCGGATTTATAAACGTCACAAATCAAACGAGCCACTTTACCGAATGGGGGTTTCTCCCATTCAAGGACCAACCAAGTATTTAAATCTGGGTATAAGTACATATCTGCTTCATCAATACGAACAAAGCCTTTGATGGAAGAACCATCAAACATGACATCATTATCAAGTGCCTTATGTAAATTGGTCACTGGAATTTCAACGTTCTTTACCGTACCTAACATGTCGGTAAACTGTAATCTCACATACCTAACATCATTGTCTTTAGCTAATTTTAAAATGTCTTCACGGGTATACATAGGGTTATAAATCCTCCAATGCTTATATTGTTACAAATTAGCAGAAAAAAAGCAACACAAATGTACAAAAAAAGTGTTTTCAAATTTATGAAAGCACTTTTTGTCATTTTTATGTATTTTTTTAGTGTTGCCTTAAAACATTATCCACTATTAAGTCAACAATTATACTACTCTTTTGCTTGATGTACCACAATTTGATTGAATGGGATTTCAATGTTATTTTCATCAAAGATGAGTTTGATTTCGCGGTTGAGTTGACGTCTGACACCATACTTATCCAACTCTTCACACTTCGCGTAAATGCGTAGAACTACCCCGGAAGCCCCCAATTCTTGAACACCATAGTAGAATGGTCCTTCTTTGATGTTTGGGATGTTTTCTTTGATTTTGTGTAGATTTGCTTTGATGACTTCCTCGATGGATTTAAGGTTCGCACCGTAAGATACCGATACATCACAAATGGCAGGGGATAATTTATTGGTCGTGTTGATGGCACCACGGATATCCGAGTTGTTAATGATCTTGATGTCGCCATTGACGTCTTCAAACTTGGTGACGCGTACGCCGATGTCCGTGACACGGCCTCTAAAGTCACCAATTTGAATGATGTCATTGATTTCAAATTGGTCTTCAAAAATGATGAATAGTCCAGATAATATATCTTCAACCAATGATTGTGCACCAAAGGTTAATGCTAACCCTAAAATACCTAGTGATGCGAGTAAGGTAGGTGTTGAAACACCCCAAGCAGATAAGACTAGGAATGCACCAACGATTAAAACACCATACTTGATTATCGATGCGAGTAAGTTCGCGATGGTTCTGGATTTCTTGCCATTGAGGGTAACCACTTTTAACAGTAATTCAGAGAGCTTTGATACCACCCATAAGAACACAATGACTGCGACGGTTTCGACGATGTTTGGAATGTTGTTTTCAAAGAAATCCACTACGCCAAAAAATTTACCGATGTTATCTGCAGAGATTTCATAGAGGAGTGTCCCGGGTTTAAAAATGTACTTACCTAAAATCGCGAGTAGTAGAAATACGCCTGCCAGTGTTCCGAAAACGATGGTTGTGATTTGTTTATTATTGAGTTTCATTGTAGTGTTCCTCCCATTGGTACACATATGATTGATGAATAATGCTAAATCCTTTTTCTAAATATAAAGACACCTGGATTTCATATACTTTGGTTGGATCAATGTTTTCGATGATCCCTTCTACGATGAGTTCTTCAGACAGTGTCAATGTCACTTCATAGACTTTGGTTTGATCCAAATACAAAGCAATCCGTACTTCGTTGGTTAATCGTTTTAAAGCGAAATCATAAACATAGAAATAGTAAGATACTTGATCTAAATCGATATAGGCACTGCCATAGATGACTGGGTCATTGGTGGTTTTAAAGTCAGTTTCGTATAAGGTTTGATAACCACCACGCTCTGGATAAACGATTTCAAAGTGGTATTCAAAACCATCCGCTTTAACACCGTTGATTTCACCATTACTTTGGGTGTTACCCGAAGCGTCTAATACGACTTCGATGGTTTCAAACAGTACCCCAAACTGATATACCCTCAATAGAACAACCTCGCTTGGGATGATGTCATATAAGTCTGTGACACTTAAGTAATAATAGAGTGTGTGGATGTTTTGTGAAATGGAAAGACTGCCCACCGGTTTGGTTGAGAGTCGGTATTTGGTTTCATAGACCGACTGATCCCCAAAACCAAAATCACCTTTTACTTTTAATGTGTATTCTCTGCCCACAATGAGGGTATTGAATGCCCCCATTTGGTTACCTACACCCAGCGGTTGTTCATAATATTCTTGTGTGCTTTCTAAACTCACCCTTAAGGTTTCCATTTTTAAATCCGGGTGATGTTCAATATAGAATTCATAGTTTAATGTATCACCCGTATTATACAGTGATAGCAGTTGAATCAAAACCGGTTGGAATAACCTTAAAGACGCTACCGCAGCGACTGTCGTGAGCATGATGCCGCTTAAGTAACGTTTTAATATGAAGTTTTTGCGTTCGCGTTCGATTCTGGATGCACGTGATAAAGCCATGTTATCACTATCCTTCTTAATTTCATTATAGACTCAAAATCTTAAAAATAAATGATATTTTGAAAAAACAGTGATAAAACAAAGAAAAAACCTCATTTCTGAGGTCAATTTCTAAATGAGGTTTACAATATTCAAATAGACATCCATAACCAATGCTAAAGCAATCACAAAACCAAATACCGCCAAAACCACTGGTAAACGTTTCTTTCTACCGTTGACTTTTTTAATCTTGATGGCTTTTTTAAAGTCTAAGGCGTCATTCATCTTGATGAGTTGTGTTTTAGATAATACTTCAATCTTCTTTGGTCCAAGTTTACTCATGAAATAAACCACGATCATATAAACGAAAGAACCAAGTGCCATTGCTAAACCCAAGGTAGATTCGAGTTTGTCAAAATACAAGAAGTTCATCGAAAAAAGCGATAACAATAAAATGATATTAAAGAGGGTATAGAGGTTGGTCTTTGGTTTAGACATGCTCTTAATGACTTTTTGAATTGCTTTTTCTACTTCTGGTTTGAGTGGCCCTTCTAACAAGACACCAGCTTGAATGTCTTCTGGGGTAATGCTGGTTTCATAAGAATCATCTAAGTATTTGTATCTTAGTCTGAGCGATGGCTTAAATAAATAGGCAAAGTCAAAATCGATTTTTGAATCCACCAATAAGTCTTTATAGGTGGCTTTTTCTTTATCGGCTTGTTTGTGCAGTGTTTCAAGGATTTGTTTTTCAGGTTCATAGGCTTTAAATACACAAATACCCGAAGTCATGTTGAATTTGCCAAAGATGGCACGTTCAGACAAGACCGAAAGCTTACTGTCGGGGCGTGTTTCGAAGTTTTTATAACTGATGTCTTTTTGAATGACTTCCACTTCTTTTTTCTTCTTTGGTTTTTCTTTGTAATAATCGATTTTACCATTATAAAACATCAATGGTTGAGGTTCTAGTATCAATTCAGGGATGATTTTAACATTCTTGATTTGTGAAGAAAAATTGGTTTCATATGAAATCGATTGGAAAATATAGGTTTTATAATCTTCAATGTATTTGTTGTAGTCGAACACCTGTGCCAAGTACCCACCTTTTGGCGGGATGAAAAAAGAGGGTTGTCCATCGTTTTCAAGATTGGGTTTATAATTCGCATTTAATAATAGTACATAATAGGTGGTCGCTTTGACGTAGTCTTTGCCATGGAAGTCTTTGTACAATGGGCTTTGATCATAATAGATTAAGAATAAACGATGGGTTGCAGCTAAATAGCCTTTTTTATGGGCATTGGTGAGATTTTCAATCGCTTTTTCATAGTTGGGTTTCTTCGCTTCTAAATGGACCATCGCGGCGTTGTATAACCCATTCGGCATCCCATATTTTTCATAGAGTTGAACCAAACGATCGAGCTCTGTATCCGAGGAAGAAAATAAACGTGGGTCGAACTCGCTTAAAAACTGGAAGGTTTGTGGTTCGAAATCTTCCATATAAGTCTCAAAATATTTAAATCCGACTTTATAGTTGGGTGGTTGATTGTATAGCTTACCAAAATAGATTTGACCACAGTAATAATTCGCTTCGATATACCCTTTCTTAGCAGAAAGTTTAATCTTGTCGATGCCTTCTTCTACTTTGTTTGCTGCCACTAAAATAAAACCCAATTCCAATAAGGCTTTAGGGTGGTTTTTAGCACTGGCCATCTTGATGTATTTTTCGTAGACTTGGTCGTTTTGTAAAACACCTTTGCCTATTTTATATAACATCGCGAGATCATAACATGCGTCTAGATCTCCTGAATTCGCTTTGAGTGTGAGTGCATTGATATCCATAATGTTTTCTCCCACCTTTCTAACATCATTATATCACTTGTTGTAATAATCATTTTAGATTTCGAATTTGGTTTTAAGAAAAGAAAAAGTACAACTAAAAGCAGTTGTACCCAATGTATTACATGTGTTGTGTGACCATCGATAAATACTCAATGAATTCTTCAAGATAATGTTTTTGCTTATTTTGAATGATGAGTGTGATTTGAATTCTGTCATGAATATAAGCAAGTTTAATGGTAGAGTCTACCAACGCTGTCGTCATAAATAACGATTGGCCGTTGACGCGTTTTGAGGCTTCTGATGAAAGAATCAACGTGACATCGGTCTTGGTCTTGATGGTTTTTTCTACCCCTAGTTTCGCAATCAACTTCTTGAATACTTTCTCAAACATGTATTCCACAAGATTGGCATCGACCTGTCCAAACCGGTCGGTAAGTTCGATGCGTAAGTTTTCAACGTCATTGATGGTGTTGAGTTCTGCGATACGCTTATGAATTGCCACTCTGACTTCATCGTTTTCAATGTATTCATTTTGAATGTGTCGATTCGATAATGGGATATCCATCGCTTCTTTGGGTGCTTCTTTTTTAATCCCACGTTTTTCATCGATGGTTTCTTCAAGTAGTTTTAGATACATATCCATTCCAACCGTATCGATGAAGCCGCTTTGTTCACCGCCCAAAATATCCCCTGCCCCACGGATCGATAAATCGCGCATCGCGATTTTAAATCCGCTGCCCAGTTCTGTGAAGTCTTGAATGGTTTTCAAACGTTTTTCAGCGTCTTCGGTCATGTGTTTACCCCGCGCATACATCAAATAGGCATAAGCAATCTTATCACTACGTCCAACACGACCTCGGATTTGATAGAGTTGTGAAAGGCCCAGTTGATCGGCATCGTGAATCAGTAAGGTATTGGTGTTTGGTATATCGATCCCGGTTTCGATGATGGTGGTGGATACTAAAACATCGTATTTACGGTCAATGAAATCAGATAAAACATCTTCAATCTGTTCTTTAGACATCTTCCCATGGGCGAAACAAACTTTCGCTTCGGGTACGAGTTTTGAAATCTTCGTGACCATCAATTCCATGTCGAGTACACGGTTATATAAATAAAACACTTGTCCCGCTCTGGATATTTCACGTTCAATCGCTTCTTTGATGATGGCGTCATGACGCTCTACAATGTAAGTTTGGATTGGATAACGATTTAATGGTGGGGTTTCAATCATGGATAAATCCTTAATCCCCATCAAAGCCATTTGAAGGGTTCTGGGGATTGGGGTTGCGGATAACGATAAGCAGTCGACATTCACACGCATCTCTTTGATGCGTTCTTTGTGTTCGACACCAAAGCGTTGTTCTTCATCGATGATGAGTAAGCCCAAATCTTTAAATTCAATGTCTTTCGATAACAACCGGTGTGTCCCAATGACCACATCGACAAAACCGCCTTTTAAGCGTTTTAAAACATCGGTTTGTTCCTTATTGGTAACAAATCGAGATAACAACTCAACGGTCACACCAAACGGTTCAAAACGCTTTTTGAAGGCGTAATAATGTTGTCTCGCTAGTACCGTGGTCGGTACCAAATACGCGACTTGTTTGTCTGACATCACCGCTTTGAATGCAGCACGCATGGCGACTTCGGTTTTACCATAACCGACATCCCCAATCAACAGTCTATCCATCGGTTTTAAAGATTCCATGTCTTGTTTAACTGATTCAATCGACTTCAATTGGTCGATGGTTTCATCGTATTCAAAGGATGCTTCAAACTGTTTTTGCATCTCATTGTCTTTATCAAACATATGGCCTTTGGCTTGTTCACGTTCAGAATATAGCGCGATGAGTTTATCGGAGATATCGTTGAGTTTCGCTTTAACTTTCTTTTTGGTATTTGCCCATGAGTTTGTTCCAAGTTGGGTTAGTTTAGGCTCGTGACCATCTTTGGATGAATACTTCAACACTTTCTCGATTTGATCGACTGGAATGTATAAGTAATCGGTCCCTTGATAAGCGATGTGTAAGTAATCACGCATCGACCCTGAGAGTTCCATCGATTTTAAGCCTAAATACTTACCAATACCATAGTCATAATGAACGACAAAATCCCCGACTTTTAAATCGGTGATGTCTGAGATTTTAATCGCTTCAGACATGACCGATTTGTAGCGGATTTTTCGTTTGTTGTTTTTGTAATCAAATATATCGGATTCATTTAACACATGGAACCCATGTTTAATTAAATCAAAAGCGTATAACGATACCCCATATAGGATGTTGACACATTTTGGTTCAATGACCGTTGGGTTCACTACATAAGTGATGTTTTTGTGTTCTAACAATTCTTCGAGTCGTTTCAATCTAAACTCTTGAACGATCGATATCACGTAAGTATCTTGTTCTTTTAAGACACGCTCGATGAATGTATCGTGATTGCCTTGATAGGTAATTTCATCTCTCGCATGTACCGTGATGGCAACATTTGAATTGACTGGGGTAAATCCCGAAATTTCAATGTGTGGGTATTCATACATATGGGATAAAGATTGATAAAACGGAATATCGAGGAATGTTCTTCCGTGATAGGTTTTGACGTATTCTTCTAAGTCTAACAACATCCGGTCATCGTTCTTAGCCATCTTATGCTTATCAACCATATAGATTTTCTTTCTTTGAGCGAAGTCTAACACCGTATAGTCTGCTTCTTTAAAAAATGCTATAAAATACGTCAAAGCATCCAAGTCCATCCGTTGATACAGCTTATCCAAATCTTGATTGAACTTCTTCGATTCCAAGTCGGATAATTTATGTTTCGCTAAGAAAGCCTCAATCCGATCGACAACACCTTCTTTTTCAGCGTCACTGAAAAAGAGCTCATTCATCGGTAAGATGTTGATTTCTTCGGTTTGCCCAAAGGAGACTTGGGTGTCTGGTTTAAAGAGTTTGATCTTTTCGATTTCATCAAACCCAATGTCTAAACGGTAAGGTGTTTCACTGCCAATCGGGAACACATCGATGATGTCCCCACGGACCGCGAATTCACCGGTTTTGATGACGGTGTATTCACGCTTGTAACCATGGTCTACTAAATAGTTGATGAAAACCGATTGGTTGATTGGGTCTCCTACCCTCAAGGTTCTTGAAGCTTCTTCCCAGTAAAGCGGACTGCGTTGTTTTTTAATGACGGCGGTTTGATGGGTGATGACGACTTTCTTCACACCTTTCAATAACGTACCAATTGTGTAGATGCGTTCGATTTTAAATTCAATCGAAGTGAGTGCGAGTAATGAGGTCAAGACTTCATCGGAAGGATAAAACAACACATCTTCATTTGTTAGAAGATTCGATAGACCATCGTAGTATTGTTGTGCCATATAGAGGTTTGGTAAAACAACAAAAATCGAGTGGTTGTTCTCGATAAAGTCACAGGCGATGAGCGTCATATTATAATGGTCATTCGTCTGATTGATCACCAAATCTTTATTGGTTTGGATGATTTGTTTGTTCGGTATCAATTGTTTGAAATACTGTAAAAATGCCTTCATAAGTCACCTCTAGACGTGCAAAACCGGAGGGTCTAAGAGACCCCCGGGGTGTTGTATTTGGTCATGATATCCACGAATTTTAACCCTTTAATGAAATCTTTAGCTGCATCACTCGCGTGATGATAACTGATTTGCATGAGGGGTTTTTCGTCTTTGTTGAATTTGCCTAAAACGTGTGAACAGAGCGATTTATCAGTACCGGATATACCGACTCTTACGCGTTTGAATGCTTGAGTGCCTAGGTGTGCAATCAAGCTTTTAACGCCATTGTGTCCGCCTGCCGAACCCGATTCCCGAAGACGCAATCTCGCTAAATCCAACGCAACATCGTCATAAATAATGAGGATATCTTCGATGGGGACTTTATAGAAATTGACGACGGCGATGACCGACTCGCCGGATAGGTTCATGAAGGTGGTGGGTTTCAATAAAATCACTTTTTCTTCACCAACATTCACAGTAGCGATATAACCCTTAAACGCTTTGTCGAGTTTGAATGTCGTATTGAGTTCTCTTGAAAGAACATCCAATACTTCAAACCCTACATTGTGTCTGGTGTGTTCATACTCTCTACCGGGATTACCTAAACCAACGATGAGTTTCATTATTCCTCTTTGTGGGTTTCGTAAATGCGTTCGAAGATTTGGCTGATTGGTTCGTCATCGATGATGTTGATGACAGCTCTACCTAAGAGTTGACCAATCGATAGTTGGGTGATTTTATCGTATTTCTTTAAGTCTTCAATGACGACGGTATTCGTCACTACGACTTTCTTAATGGCGGATTGTTGTAAACGCTCGATGGCGTTATCAGAGAAAAGTGGATGGGTCGCAGCCGCGTAAACTTCTTTCGCGCCAGCATCGACCAAGGCTTGTGCGCCGGCCATCAATGTACCTCCTGTATCGATGATGTCATCGACCATGATACACGTTCTGCCTGCGACATCCCCAATGATATTCATAACTTCAGCTTTATTCGCTTCCGGTCTACGTTTATCAATAATCGCAATCGGTGCGTTGAAGAACTTCGCGAAGCTTCGTGCTCTGGTTACACCACCATGGTCAGGGGACACGATGGTGACGTTTTCTAATTTACATTTTAAGAAGTAGCTTGCTAATAGTGGCATCCCTGGGAAGTTATCGATTGGAATATCGAAGAACCCTTGGATTTGAGCCGCATGTAAGTCGATACAAATGACACGATCAACACCAGCCACTTGTAAAAGGTCAGCGATCAATTTCGCTGTGATGGGTTGTCTAGATTTCGCTTTACGGTCTTGTCTAGAGTAACCATAGTAAGGCATGATGATGGTGACGCTCGCTGCAGAGGCACGTTTGAGTGCGTCTGTAAAAATAAGTACTTCCATCACGTGATCATTGACTGGTTTTGAGGTTGGTTGAATCACGAATACGTGATGACCTCTCACCGATTCTGTAATGTTAACACCAATTTCGCCGTCTGCGAATCTGGTGACTTCACATTCCGATAGTGGAATCCCGGATTCCTCACTGATTTCTTGTGCTAGTTTTTTGTTGGATGACAAACTAAACAATTTGACTTTCTTTCCATCTACGATTGACATATGACATTACCCCCATTTCATTATAACAATTATTGATGTTCTTTTGTATCGATGATTTCGATGTCTTGAATCTTTTTAAGTAAGTCTTTTTGAGATGCATTTAAGTCTAATAAGAATAGTGTAGATCCACTACCAGATAGATGTGGCTGTAGCCCCAAGGCTTGAATTTGTTCATAAATGCTTTTCAGTTTAGGTGATACCTTGAACGCTGGTTCAAGTAAGTCATTATAAAGCAAGGCTTGGTTTTTAGTCACCAAATACGTGTTAAATGTGATTTCAAAGTCGTGTGAGCTCGTCTTTTCGAATACCTTGAAAACTTCACTGGTTAAGATGGACATCTTTGGAAAAACCAAGGTGATGTTTTCAATGGGTTTACTTTTGGGAAGAATCGATATTTGATCGCCACGGCCATAAATCACTGCCCGTTGATTGTACAAACAAAAGAGTGTGTCTGACCCAAGTGCATTCGCCAATTGAGCCAGTGCTCTATTGGGTAAGTTTAACCCCCAAAACCGATTTAAACCACGAATGGTCGCAGAAATATCAGCAGAACCACCAGCCAACCCCGCACCTAATGGAATCCGTTTGTTTAAAGTGATTTTAACCCCTTGTTGGACATGATAGGTGTCTTGGATGAGTTGAGCCGTTTTTAAAATGGCGTTATTGGGGATATCGACATTAGAAATCAATTCTATTTGATCTGAAGGTTCAAAGTGGAGTTCATCGTAGAAATCGATCGGCATCATTAAACTCTTGAGTTCATGGTACCCATCGGGTCTTTTACCTACGATATCGAGGATTAAATTGATTTTTGCGTACGCTTTTTCTATCATGATTTCCACCCATTCGCAAGTCGAATGAAATCATCCATTGACAAGCTTTCTGCTCTGGTAAAATGATCGTACTTTGGATCTATGGATTTGAGCTTGGTCAATAACGCTTCTTTGGATAAGCCAGATAGTTCAACCAAGTTGTTGATTAAGGTTTTACGTTTTTGTGTGAACGCAGCTTTCACCAATTTAACAAACAGTGCTTCGTCTTGAATCAAATCTTGGTATTTTTTATGTTTGATGATTTGAATGACGGTAGAATCTACATTCGGTACAGGGTAAAAAGCGGTACGTTTCACTTGAATGAGTTTTTTGACTTCCGCTTGATAGTTGATCATGATCGATAATGACCCATAATCCCCTGTTTTTTCATTCGCAACCAGTCTGTCTGCCACTTCTTTTTGAATGAGCAGTGTCGCTTCACTGACCATCGATGACTCTAAGAGTTTAAAGATGATTGGACTGGTAATATAATAGGGAATGTTGGCGATGACTTTGACTTTTGAACCAATGTGTTCTTGAATATATTGATCCAAATCAACTTCAAGGATATCTTGATATACGACTTTAAAGTTTGGATTCAACAGTTCAAGTAGATTCAAATAGCTGGAGAGTGTCGTATCGATTTCAAACGCAGTCAATGTCTTGGCTGTTTTAACCAAATATTTCGTGAGTGCACCACGACCAGGTCCGATTTCGATGATATGGTCTTCGCTATTTACACCCGAATCGTGAATGATTTTTTTTAAGATGACATCGCTTTGTAAAAAGTTTTGTCCAAACTTCTTTTTAGGACGATTGGTATCCATCGAGAACCTCCTTCACTGTGTGTTGTGTAATTCCGAATAAAGATAGACGATGAAACAGACCCTTGCCATTAACATACCCAATATTGAGCGATTCACACAAAAAGAGCCGTTTGATTCTAGATTCATTTTCGCCAATCAACCCTTGTTCGATGAGAAAATGTTTCGTGATGTCTGACCCTGGTTTCGCACTCTTTTTTAAATTGAGTGCATTTAAGATGGTTTCATGGTCAGCGTGTTCAATCCCGACTTTCTTTTCATTGCTGGATAAAGATAATTGCCTTTCTATGAAGGCGTGTTTGACTGAAGGGATTCGCTTGCTGATGATTCTTCTTAAACGTTCACCCGAATTATCGGCGTCAACGAATACGATGATGTCGTGTGTCAAAGACAATCTTTCAAGTTGTTGTAGGAACGATTCTTCAACGGCCGAACCATTGGTCATGAGGATATCGACATCGGGTAAAACTGCTTTGATTTTTTGATAATCGTGTCTACCTTCTACGACGATGATCTCAGGCATGTGTTTTATCCCTATAGTATAATTTTTGGTCTGACTTAATACCGGAAGTAGACAAACCTCGGATAATTGGTGAGATTTGATCTAGGGTTTTGAGTTGTCCATCCTTAGAAAGTATGAGGATTTTAGAAACGGCTATATCAAACTCATCCACGAGGTAAGTTGCTTGAGAAATGTAATCTATTTTATATTCATATGGGATCAAATGGTACCCATCGATGATGTCTTTAAAAATTTGTGCCTGATTGTCATTTACTGAGATATATTTGAAGAGTTTTCTTTTTAAAAATTCGTTGCATAATTCATTCAGTATCGAATCACTACAATGTGAAAAACGCTTGATTAGGCCATTAACATAATAGTCATCCAATTCGAAATAGGCGTTTTCTTCGAAGCCATTTTCAATAATTATTTTTAAGTAGTCAGCGTATTCATCGTTCAATTGATGGCTTTTTATGAGGTCTAAAATACGTTTGTAAATCGATTCTAACATGACTTCATAGCTCCTGGCTACCGGGTGGTAGTAAACTTGCCAATACATGTGGTAACGGCTCATTAAATAGTTCTCAATCGCGTGGACTGCGCCTTCTTTGAAGACAACTTGGTTATCGACAATGGTAAGCATGCGAATGATACGGTCTTTATCCAAACGGCCATAAGCCGCACCGGTATGAAAGGCATCTCTTTCAAGATAGTCCATACGATCGACATCGAGTTGTGAAGAAATGAGTTGTTCAATGATTGGGAATTTTCCATGCTTTAAAATGACACTGGCAATGTCTGAGGCTAAGTTAGGATCATAATTATCTAGTACGGTTTTAATTTCAGTTTTACCCGTAATGATGAGTGCCGTGGATTTTTCGTGACGTACTTTGAAGACATGTTCAAAGGCATGTGAATAAGGCCCGTGTCCGACGTCATGAAGTAAGGCACTGGCTAAAAATACGATTTGTTCGTATTCAGTGAGTTTTTGTTTTAAGATATCGACTTCTTCTAAGACGTTCAAAGCGAGACTATACACACCTAAAGAGTGTGAGAATCTTGAATGTTCTGCGCCATGAAAAACCATCGACACACCAGAGAGTTGACGAATTCTTCTTAAGCGTTGAAATTCTTTGGTGTCGATCAAATCAGAGATGACTGCCTCGGTCACATAGATGTAACCATAGAGTGGGTCTCTGAATACTTTCTTACGTTCGAGTTTAGGAAACATGGTGTCCCTCCTTGAAGAAGAAAAAGCCCTGTGAAGGACTTATTCGTTGATTTTGTAGGATTTTACTAGGATGCAAGTATCGCCTGTATTGAGTTCAAATGCTGCACCGTCATCGGTATCTAGATGGCAGTCTAAGGCAAACTTAGGGGATACACGGCATAAGACATTATTGAGTAAACCGCCTTTGTTGTTATCGATGAAAATGGATACTTTGTCCCCATCTTTAACACCAAATTCAGCGGCGTCTTCTAACGAGAAGTGGATGTGTCTATCCGCAACAATCACGCCTTCAGATAGCTCGACTTCGCCTTTAGGTCCAACGAGTTTGCATGGGCCTGAACCCTTGACGTCACCACTGGATCTCACTGGTGCAACAAACTTGCCTCTAATTGCGTCGCTTCTTGAAATTTCTACTTGAGATGCAGGTCTCACTGGTCCTAAAATACGAACCCCTGCAATCAACTTGCCTGCTGGGCTGTATACGTCTACTTTTTCTTCAGCTGCGTATTGACCTGGTTGGCTTAAGTCTTTCATTTTTGTGAGTTGATAGTCCTTACCGAACAAGACCTCAAGGTGAGCTTGTGTAAGGTGTAAATGTCTACCGGAAATGCCTACGGGTATTCTTTTCATGTTATAGTCCTCCATTACTGCTTAATTATAGCACCCTTTGTTTTATAAAACAACCAAGAGCGTAAACAATGTGAATAATGTTTCAGGTTCATACTTAAGTTTTTTTAGGTCATACTTTTACTGAATGATGATTATGATATAATGTAAGTAAAGAAACGAGGAATAAATATATGGAATCTGTATTCACAAAAATCATCAAGCGAGAAATCCCTGCCCACATTGTGTACGAAGACGAGTTCGTCATCGCGTTCTTAGATATTACCCAAGCTACCAAAGGACACACTTTAGTTGTCCCTAAGGCACAATATGAAACAATTTTTGATATGCCTGAAGAACTCTCCGGAAAAGTCTTGGCCGTGGCTACCAAAGTTGCGAAAGCGATCCAAAAAGCATTCAACCCAGAGGGATTAAACATCCTCAGTAACAACGGTGCTTTCGCTTCACAAAGCGTTTTTCACTTTCATATCCACTTGATTCCACGCTACCAAGGTGATGACTTGGTAAACATGAAAATGGTCAACCACGTGAATGAAATTTCGAAACAAGACTTCGAAAAAAGAAAAGAAGCCATTAAAGCTTCTTTATCGTGAATTTGACGCCATTATCCACATTTTCAACCGACAGCGAAAAGCCAAATCGATTGAACGTCTTCTGGACGATGGACATACCTATACCAAACTGACCTTTTGAACCTTTTTCATAAGGCTTGAATCCATCTTTAATGTATTTGTCTTCAATTGCGGGGCCGTCGTTATAGAACGATAAGGTCCCGTTTTTCATTGTAATAACGATTTTTGTTTTCGCGTAACGAATGGCGTTATCAATCAAGTTTTCTATCGAAGTATAAAAGTATTCTTTGACCCCAATGAATTTAGAGTTGTCTAAATCTGTGATGACCTCGACACGTCCAAAACGGTGTTTGTTGTTTTGAGTCACATTCATGATGATATCTTTTATCGAGACTTCTTCAAGGGTGTGATTCATTTCTATGTTGTTGATCTTGTTGAGTTCTAATAACATGCGTACTTTGGATTCGAGTTTTTCGGTTTGTTTGATGATTATTTTCGCGTCTCCGACATCCGTTGTACCGTCCAACATCGCTTCGGCATAGGACTGGATGACCGAAATGGGTGTTTTCAAGTCATGGGATACGTTTTGGAACATTTCTTGTTTGGTTTTTTCATTCTCACGAATTTCTAATCTCAACGCTTCGATGCTTCTAGCGAGTTCAGATAATTCATCTTCACCTTCGAGTTCAACTTTATTTTCATACCCCGATTTATTGAATGTACTGACTTCTTTTTGAATGTGTCTAATTCTCGCAGCGGTTTGTCTACTCCACATCGCGATGATCGTATTACCGATAAAGACGATGATGGCGAACGATAAGAACGTGCCTAAGAACGTGGTCAATACTTCCTCTCGCATCGTGGAAGCTTTGATCGAATCGATGTAGGAACTGTCCATCACAGCGATCATATATTCAGAAGTTTCGCCGTCAATAATCAAACGTTCTTGTATGTCTACATAGAATACGCCTGAAGAATCACTATAGATAAAATCGCCTAGATAAGCGGCTTCGATGATACGGTTAATGCGGTCGATATCGCCCCCCAACATTGTATTGGCATTTGGCGATACAATGCGGTTTGTCACGTCCGCACGAAACGTGGAAACCCGGTTGACAGTGACCAAAATGTAGCCTAGATAATCTTCTCTATCCTTCGGTAAATCGATGCTCGCTTCTAAGTAGGTTTCTACTTGATTGCGTGCCAAACCGAGATAGACCGTTTGGTAGTTACGCCAAGAGATGTACCCGAAGATCATCGAGGATAATATGGTGACTGTCGTAAATAGAATGACTACTTGAGTCGACAGTTTAAATTTTTTCATTATAACAATCTGTATCCATAACCATAGATGGTTTCAATCATTAAGTTTGGCATCTTTTGTCTAAGACGTCTCAATAAATCGTCAACGACCCTATCAGACCCAAAGTAATCTTGACCCCAAACGTGGGCGAGGATTTGTTCTCTAGAGAAAGCTTGGTTTTTATTTTCAACGAAGAACAACATCAATTCAAATTCCTTATTGGTTAACTCAATCACTTGATCGTTATCTTTGATGATACGTTTTTCAATATTGATTTCATAATTATCGTATTTGAGTAGGTTAGGACTCATTCGGTTGGCTCTTCTCAAAATCGCTTTAACCCTTAGGATGAGTTCTCTAGGTGAATATGGTTTCGCAAGATAATCGTCCGAACCCAATTCTAACCCTCTGATTTTATCTAAATCATGGTCTCTGGCTGAAGTAAAAATAACCGACACTTTCGGATTCTTTTCTTTGATGGCCGCGATTAGATCATAACCATTGATATCCCCGGTGAGCATGATATCTAAAATCCATAGGTCGATATCATCAGCCACGTGGGTCATCGCGTCTTCACCAGATTCAAATACTGAGACTTCATAGCCTTCTTTGATCAAGTACTTTTTAATGATCGAAGCTAAGTCCTGTTCATCTTCTACATAGTAAATTTTCATGGTTTAACCTCCAAAAAAATAAAGAAAGTGCCCCTTTTTAAGGCACTTTCATTATAACATAGGAAGGTAGGAGAAAAAAATAAGTTATCAGTATGTACACATTATATCTATAAATTATGGGTAAATTATCACATAATTATGGATTTTTGTGTTACTTGATGACGGTCGTATGCATGTACTGTACAAGCACATCCGGTACAGTGATTGTTCCGTCTTCGTTTTGATAATTCTCCATAATGGCGATCATTGTTCTACCCACAGCTAAACCAGAGCCGTTCAAGGTATGCACATATTCGGTCTTCGCGTCTTTCGTACGTTTGAAACGAATGTTTCCGCGTCTAGCTTGATAATCTTCAGCATTAGAAATCGAACCGATTTCTCTATAAGTGTTTTGGCTTGGAATCCATACTTCAATGTCGTATGTCTTCGCCATACCAAAGCCCATATCACCTGTCGATAACGCCACCACACGATAAGGTAACTTTAAGAGTTGTAAGACTTTTTCTGAGTTCTTTAACATCTTCTCAAGTTCTGCATAAGAATCTTCTGGTTTGGTGAATTTGATGAGTTCCACTTTATTGAATTGATGTTGTCTCAAAATCCCTTTGGTATCTCTACCTGCAGAACCTGCTTCACTTCTAAATGCAGTGGTATAGGAAACAAACTTAAGTGGTAATAAATCACCATCGATGATTTCATCACGATACATATTGATGGTTGGTACTTCCGCGGTTGGGTTTAAATACCACGTATCTTCATCTGATGTTACTTTATAAGAATCCGCTTTGAATTTAGGGAATTGACCTGTGGCGTACATCGATGCTTCATTGATCAAATATGGTGGCATAATTTCGGTATACCCGTGGTCTTCTGAGTGTAAGTCCATCATGAATTGGATTAAGGAACGTTCTAAACGGGCTCCCATACCTCTATCAATGACGAAACGAGCACCGGTAATCTTAGCTGCTCTTTGGAAATCTAAAACACCCAACTTTTCACCCAAATCCGCGTGGTCTTTGATTGGGAATGTGAATTCCTTTGGTGTACCCCAGTCTCTAATTAGGATATTGTCTTTATCATCAATCCCGACCGGTGTGGTTTTCGATGGGATGTTTGGTGTGATGA
>JAEZHT010000022.1 GCA_023436805.1 Bacillota bacterium | reverse complement strand
ACGGGTAGAACCATATCAGCCATGGAAAATGGCGTTCAATTTGATCAAGTATTCTTATTTGCAGGATTGATGATTGTGTTTTACGCACTGAGTTCGATTTTGAACTATGCACTATCCATTGCGATGGTTAGGATCAGTCAAAGTGTCGTTTACAAAATGCGTAAAGATGTATTTGATAAACTCACCAAAGTCCCTGTTTCCTTCTTTGATCAAAACCAAACTGGGGATATCATATCTAAAATTTCTTATGATATCGACACCATCAATACCTCACTGGCGACCGATGTGGTTTCCATCTTTACATCATTGATCACGGTTGTGATTTCATTGGTGATGATGCTTATCATGTCACCGATTCTATCGTTGGTATTCTTAGTGACCATCCCATTATCATTCATATTTACAAGGGCATTATCCAAAATCGTTAAAAAGAAATTTAGATTGAGAAACGCCAAATTGGGTGAACTCAATGGGTTCTCTGAAGAGATGATTACCGGTCAAAAAACCGTTCAATCGTATGTATCAGAAGCCGCGGTATTGAGCCGTTTTGACATCATCAATGATGAAGCGTCTGATGCGTCTTATCAAGCCGGTTATTATTCTACAATTGTCGGTCCTACCGTCAACTTTATATCGAACCTTTCAGTCACATTGGTCGGTGTATTTGGGGGCTTACTCTATTTTAGAGGTCAAATTGATTTGGGTAAATTGACCAGTTTCACCCTCTACTCCAGACGTTTTTCTGGTCCAATCAACCAAATGAGTAACATCCTGGCAGACATTCAAAGTGCGCTTGCTGCCGCAGAACGTGTCTTTGGTCTCATCGATTTGAAAGAAGAAGTCATGGATAAAACCGAAGCCGTCAAATATGAAGATGTGTCTGGAGATATTCGTTTTGAGTCAGTCAACTTCTCATATGATAAGAAAACCCCAGTCATTCAAAACTTAAGTTTCAAAGCTAAACCAGGACAAGTAGTCGCGATTGTAGGACCAACCGGGGCTGGTAAAACGACTTTAATCAATCTTTTAATGCGATTCTATGATGTCGATTCTGGTGAAATTATCGCCGATGGTAAAAACATCCAAGATTATACCAGAGATTCACTGCGTAGAGCATTCTCCATGGTCTTACAAGATACTTGGCTATTCACAGGCACGATGGCAGATAACATTGCTTACGGCAATGGCGATGTCACCCGTGAACAAATCATCGAGGCCGCTAAAAAAGCCAAGATCCATCATTTCATCGAAGCGTTACCTCAAGGGTATGATACAGAATTAACCGATGAAGGTTTAAATATTTCTAAAGGTCAAAAACAATTGTTGGTCATTGCGAGAGCGATGTTATCGAACACCAAGATGTTGATTCTCGATGAAGCAACATCCAATGTCGATACCCAAACCGAAATTCACATCCAACAAGCCATGTTAAAACTGATGGAAAACAAAACCACATTTGTCATTGCCCATAGATTGTCCACCATCCAAAATGCCGATTTGATTTTAGTCATCAAAGATGGCAACATTGTCGAACAAGGCAAACACGATGAGTTGATCGAAAAACAAGGTTTTTACAACAAACTATATCAAGCCCAATTTGAATAAAGTTACCATGTGTAACTTTTTTCTTTTTCTAATGTATAATGGAGGTATGAAGGTGGGATAGCATGCAAGCATTCAAACAAGGCATTTTCTATCAAATTTATCCAAGGAGTTTTAAAGATTCTAATGGCGATGGTATTGGTGATATCCAAGGCATCATTCAAAAACTCGACTACTTGGTTCGCTTGGGGATAAAGTATGTGTGGTTATCACCAGTGTATGCTTCACCCAATGTCGATTACGGCTATGATATCAGCGATTATTTTTCAATCAATCCAGAATATGGCACGATGGCCGATATGGATCAATTGATCAAGGAAGGCAAAAAACGTGGCATTTATTTTGTCATGGACTTGGTCATGAACCATACCTCAAGTGAACACGCATGGTTTAAAGCGTCTTTAGACCCCAACAGCCCTTATCGTGATTACTATTATCACCGTCCTGGTAAGGGTAAAAAACTACCGAATAACTGGACCAGTTTTTTTGGTGAAAAGGCTTGGTCAAAGAATGAAGACGGCACCTATTACTTACACTTATTCGCACAAAATCAACCCGATTTGAATTGGGACCACCCCAATATGTATAACGAATTCAAACAAATCATCGAGTTTTGGCTTAAAAAAGGCATCGCAGGTTTTCGATGTGATGTTGTCAATGTGATGTATAAAACGAGCCTAGAAAATGGTAAATCTCGTCTATTCTTAAAGGGCTTGGAAAAGTACCATTCCACCCAAAAGAATCATGACATCCTCAGACGTATCAGAAAAGAATTGATTGAACCTTACGGTGCATTTTTAGTCGGTGAAACCGTGATGGTCAATACCCAACAAGCCAACGATTTATTGGGTAGCGAATCCGAAAAAGAACTCGATATGGTGTTTGGTTTTGAACACATGGATGCCGACCAATTCTTAGTCAAATGGTTCAAACGCAAATTTAATCCAGACAAATTCAATCGTATCCTCATCGAGTGGCAAAAAGCATTGCCATGGAATGCAAACTACTTTGAAAACCATGACCAACCAAGAAGTGTGTCGCGTTATGGGTCAGCCCATTACCACAAAGAAAGCGCGAAGATGCTCGCAACTGTTTTGTTGACGCTTAAAGGCTCACCATTCATTTTCCAAGGTCAAGAAATTGGTATGACGAATGTGGATTATAAATCATTAGATGAGTATATGGATGTTGAAACCAAAAACATATGGGCATTGGCAAAAAAACTATGGATTCCGAAGTTTTACCGTTGGCATATGATCAAAACAGTGTCTAGAGACAACGCAAGAAGCCCGATGCAGTGGGATGCAAGTGGTGGTTTTTCAACAGGGAAACCATGGTTACGCATCAACCACAACCAAAAGACAATCAATGTCGCAAGCCAAGAAGATGATGGCAACTCCATCCTCAGTCACTATAAACGATTGATTAAGATTAGACAACAACACCCCGCTTTAATTGAAGGGGATTTTGTCCCACTGATAGCGAAAAAAGGTGTATTTGCGTATCACCGCGTACTTAATAATCAAACGATTTTGGTGATCGTGAATATGTCGACAAAATACCGTAAAAGCAAGATTGACATGTCAGGTGAAATTCTGTTACAAAACTATCCACCGATGGAAATGAAACGATTGAGACCTTACGAAGCTAGGGTCATCGAGGTCAACCATGACCAAGTCTAATCGTTTTACCTTTGGTGTCGGTACCATTGGTAGAGACATGAGTTATACCTTAATATCGATGTATTTAATGTTCTACTTAACCGATATTTTAGATTTAAATGCACGAATGATATTGATTATGACCGTCATCATCGTATCGATCCGTGTGTTTGACGCGTTCAATGACCCGTTCATGGGGGTCATCATTGACAATACCAGATCAAAATATGGTAAATTTAAACCTTGGATTTTGATTGGCTTATTGGGTTCAGCTGTCACCTCAGTCTTGATGTTTTCCGACTTAGGACTATCTAATCTCGCATTTATCATCGTATTTACTGGGTCGTATTTACTATGGGAACTCTTTTTTACGATGAATGATATTGCTTATTGGTCAATGTTACCAGCACTCACTCAAGATCAAAAAGAGCGAGAAGAGATTGGTTCTTGGGCACGTGTATTCGCGAACTTAGGGGTATTCATCGTGGTTGGTGGATTGATTCCCATCACCGCATATTTTAGAAATGATTTAAACATGAATGAACAATCCGCGTTCTTTTCATTTGTTGTGATCAGTGCGATATTGATGGTTTTAGGTCAATTGATTACAGTTAGATTTACCAAAGTAGAAGTCCATTATGCGAAAGTTGAACAAACGAAGATTCGCGATATGTTTTCAATCATTGTGAAAAATGACCAATTGATGTGGGCAGCTGTCGCGATGAGTTTATTCATGACGGGGTATATGATTACCACCAATTTTGGTCTCCACTTTTTCAAATATGCGTATAAAGATGAAAGTATGTATGGGGTTTTTGGTATTGTTTTAGGGGCTTCACAAATGGTTGCTTTAATGGTATTTCGATTTTTCTCATCGAAATTCAGTCGAAAACAACTGTTTTCGGGATCGATACTGTTGGTTTTATTGGGCTATGTATTATTCTTCATATCTCCAATGGACATACTTTGGATCGGTGCCGCAGGCATCATCATGTTCTTTGGACAGGGTATGTTACAATTGATTATCCTTGTCTTATTGGCAGATACTGTAGAGTATGGACACTACAAATTAGGTAAAAGAAATGAGTCGGTTAGTTTTGCCATCCAACCCTTCGTCAACAAGCTCTCTGGTGCCATCGCATCCTTGGTTATTGGTCTGACATTGGTCTGGATTGGGATCACTGAAGTCACTTCACCTGCAGAGGTTAGTGAAACAGAAGTATGGTATTTAAAATTATCTATGTTAGTTTTACCCGTGCTTTTAATCATTGCGAGTTACATCATTTACCATAAATACTATAAGATTGATAAAAAATTATATGATGAAATCATACAAACATTGAAAAAACGAGACGATGATTTTATGGCACAACAAATGGATACAAAAAATACTTAGCCATACCCCTTGTATTAAACAATTGCATAGTGTATAATGTTTTTAGGTGAGTTGAATAACCACCCAGAATTTTTCAAGTAAGGAGTTAAATTATCATGACAGGCAAAGTTAAATGGTTCGATGCTGAAAAAGGTTACGGCTTTATTTCAACATCAGAAGGCAAAGATGTGTTCGTACACTTCAGTGCAATCCAAGCTGATGGCTACAAAGCGTTAGCAGAAGGCGACCAAGTTGAATTTGAAGTTAAAGATGGTGACCGCGGCCCACAAGCTGCTAAGGTTGTTAAATTATAATTTTAAAATAACAAGGTAAGCAGAAGGACTGATTTTCAGTCCTTTTTCTTTTTGTTATTAAACTGAAAACGTTTTTATCGATAACTTGTGTTGACATTGTTTAAAATTGCTAGTATTCTATATCCAAACAAAAAAAGTTTAGAGGCAGCGATGTATCATAGTACAGTGAATAGCAGGCATGCGACGACACACTCGAAAGGTAACCATCGCCGAATGAAGACTTAGGCATAAGTCGATCATGGGGTTATAGGGAACACTTATAACACTCCTACAATAAAAATGTAGAGGCGCTAACGAAGGTAAAAATTTCTTTTTATTTCGTGTTGAAGGCGTCCTATGGGACGCTTTTTTTGTTAAAAAAATAGGAGGTCTTCGACAATGAGAAGAATGTTTGTAGTATTGACCGTTTTATTTGCATTAACCTTGTCTGCATGTAGCACATCGAGCTATGAAGTAGTAGAAGGAAACACGTTGGTGGTTGGTTTAGAGGCTGCTTATGCCCCATATAATTGGACAACCCAAACAGAAAATGATTTTACAGTACCGCTTTCTGGTCAACCAGGGGCATTTGTAGATGGGTATGATGTGGTGGTTGCCACTCACATCGCAGAAGAACTTGGCTTGGTTTTAGAAATCAAAGCGATTGAATGGGATGGATTGATTCCAGCATTACAAGCCGGACAAATCGATGTCATCATTGCGGGTATGAGCCCGACTTCTGAACGTGCTAAAACTGTCAATTTCTCTACAGAATACTATAGAGCACAACAAGTGATGGTCGTGCGTACCGATTCTAATTTCGCAAGTGCAACCACATTGGCTGGCTTCACTGGTGCAAGAGTCGTTGCTCAATTGGGTACTTTACAAGATGACTTGATCGACCAAATCCCAAGTGTGGTTCATCAAACCCCACTCGATTCCTATAACGCATTGACCAATTCCGTCTTGAGTGGTGTCGCTGACGCATTCATCGCTGAATTGCCAGTTGCGATGTCCATTGTTCAATCCAATTCGAACTTAACATTCGTCAATTTTACAGGATCCAATGGATTTACTTTATCTGAAGAAGATGTCACCACAGCGGTTGCTTTAAGAAAAAGAGATACCGCATTATTAGAAGCGATCAATGGTGTTTTAGCAGACATTTCTGCTGAAACCAAAGATGCGTGGATGTTGGCAGCACTCAATAGACAATAATGTTTTTGGATGTTTTAGCAACTTTACCACCCCAAAGTGACTTCTTTGGTACGATCATTTACATCGTCCAATCCTACTATAAAATCATCTTGTATGGTCTTGGTGTAACGATTTTATTATCCGTCGTGGGAACCCTCGGCGGATTTATCCTCGCCATGGGTGTGACCCAAGCGCGTGTCGTTGTCATCGATCCCAAACGTGATCGCCTCTTCGTTAAAATATACAAAGCGGTGTTCAGACAATTAGCCATCATCTATGTGACTGTCTTTAGGGGCACACCGATGATTGTACAAGCGATGATCATTTATTATGGGATTGCGTCGACGGGCATGTTCCCTTGGTGGGGGCCATTACCAGCCGGTTTAATCATTGTTACCGTCAATACAACCGCCTATATATCTGAAGTATTAAGAGGTGGATTACAAGCCGTAGACCCTGGCCAAATGGAAGCTGCTAGAACGTTGGGGATGAGTCATCGGCAAGCCATGCGCAAGGTCATGTGGCCACAAGCCATCAAAAATGCCTTGCCAGGTGTGGGTAATGAATTTGTCGTTAACTTGAAAGATACCGCCGTTTTATCCGTCATATCGGTCGTGGACCTATTCTACTCTGTCAGACAAGGGGCGTCAGCCACTTATCGTTATTATGAGTCGTTTATGATTGCTGCGATTCTATATTTGATTCTCACTTATTTATCATCCAAAGTGGTCGATTCATTATCGAAACGCTTGGATACCACAGCGGAGGTTAAGGCATGAAACCCATCATCCGTGTAGAAAATCTCATCAAGCAATTTGATGATCGTATCATTTTAAATCGAATCAACTTGACTGTGAATCCAAAAGAAGTCATCACATTGGTTGGTTCATCGGGTTCTGGCAAGACGACTTTACTACGTTGCTTGAACCTACTGAATGAACCCAACAGTGGTCACATATTTTTTGAAGATCAAGATTTAATGGACCCCAACACAGACATCAATAAGCTCCGTGAACACATGGGTATGGTGTTCCAACAATTCAATTTGTTCAACAATAAAAATGTTTTGGATAATTGCATCATGGGGCCGATGCTCCGTTTGGGACTTACTAAAAAAGAAGCCACCGAAAGAGCCGTTAAGTATTTGACAAAAGTAGGCTTAAAAGATTTTATTAAACAAGATGTAAGACGTTTGTCTGGTGGACAAAAACAAAGGGTTGCGATTGCACGTGCACTTTGTATGGAACCCAAAGTAATGTTATTTGACGAACCCACATCCGCACTTGACCCTGAAATGGTAGGAGAGGTTCTTTCAGTCATCAAGACATTGCGTGATGAAGGGATGACGATGGTCATCGTTACCCATGAAATGGGATTTGCAAAAGAAGTTTCAGATCGTATCTTATTTATGGACCAAGGGATTGTATTGGAAGAAAACAATCCGAAAGACTTCTTTGCTCAGCCAAAAGAAGAGCGAACTAGACAGTTCCTAAATCGTGTAATTCAACACATATAATCGATAAGACGTGGGCGTCCTGACGCAATCCACGTCTTTTTTCTTTTTAACGTTGAATGATAGCGTTTTTATTGTTATAATAACATTATAAGAAACGGGAGTGAACTGATATGGAAAGAGGCCTTTTAGAAGCAGAGAAGAAACACCTCTTGATTGCTCTTAATGAAGCAAGCAATGAGGAACTTCAAAAAATCGAAAATGCATTTCAATTAGAACAAGCATGTGCAGCGATCGGTTTTGAAGGTAAAAATCACATCACAAAGGAAGAAGTAGAAAGACTCATTAAAGCAAGACAACTACTCGACCGCAGTGAACGTGAACAAAAAGAAGTTTTAAACCATGTTAAAGCGTATGAATTTATCAAAAAAGCAGTGGATGAAAAACAACCACTCACCGAAGATTTCATTAAAGATCTACACCAAATCATCTTAGAGGATATCATGGTTGGCGGTTTATATCGTCAAGTGAATATCCAACTGATGGGTTCTACCCACCAACCACCTGACCACGTGAAAGTATATGATCGCATGAAAAAATTCTTCATGAATTTAGAAGAGTTTGAAGGCGACGCGATTGAACGTGCATGCTACGTACACCTATCTATATCCAAGATTCATCCATTTGTGGATGGCAACGGGCGTTTAGCTCGACTACTGATGAATTTTGTTTTGATGCAAAACGATTACTTACCGATTTCGATTAGTCGTGATCATATCAAAGCGTATTTCCATGCGCTCGATACGTTCAAAGAACAAAAGGATATGACCCCTATGGTTGACCTCGTGAGCAGCTTATTGCTCAAACGTTACAATGAAGTCAATCAATTGCTCAACAAGTAAGCATTTTTATATATAAAAAAGTGAAAACAACTTTCACTTTTTTTTCTTTTTGATATAATGGGTATGGTGATAAAGTGAAAGAGGTTCGCAAGTATCAATTAACGTATTTTGTACGCTTCATTGGGGACGCATTGTTCTACCCTTTTTTTGCTTTATACCTCAAATCGATGTCGGTTCCGAACAACCAAATTGGTTGGATCTTGATGATCTTACCATTGGTCGCTTTGTTTGTGAATCCAATTTGGAGTAGCCTTTCTAGAAATATCAACGATAATCGCCACATCATGCGAATTCTCACCGTTTTAGAAGCGATCACAGTCATCATTTTAATCCAGCTCAAACAAACAGAATTCATTGCTTTAGCAGTTGTGGTTTTAGCCATCGTAGGTCAACCGGTGTATGTGTTGCTCGACAGCTATACCTCTGTCTTCAGTAAGAAGAAATCTTATCCTTATGGAAAAATCCGCTTATTTGGTTCATTCTCCTATGGTATCACCACCATCATCGGTGGGTTGATGATTGCGAAACTGGGGTATGAAGAAACATTCATTTTAGCCGCAGTGTTCTTCGCATTATTTGCTGTTGCATTAACTTGGATTTTACCTTTAGATATTGAACATGACCGTGATTTAAACTTAAAGAGTGACCCTAAAGTACTGATTCATAACACCAAGTTCATTCAATTTGCGATTTTCTATGTCATCACTTTAGGCATTTTGTTTGGTGGGGACAACTTCTTGAGTATCTATTTTGAATCTTTAGGGGTTAACCCTGACCAATATGGTCTGATCATGTTCATATTCATCATCTTTGAAATGATTGTACTGGCTTATTTATCTGCCAATGGGTATAAGTATAAAACAAAAACATTGTTGCTGGTAATTGTCATCACGAACGGCCTGAGATTTTTAGTTTATGGGATGGATTTGCCATTGTTCGTTTACATCGGCATCAGCTTAATTCGAAGTGTCACGATGGGCACGATGTTATATGTGACCATTCGATATATAGAAGAAATTGTATTACCTAAGAATATTACTTTAGGCATTCTTATATTCTCAAGTTTCAGAAGTTTATTCACAGCGCTTGTAACTTTATCTGGTGGCTACATCACAGAACTCGCTGGGTATCGACCGTATTACCTGATGGCATCCATCATCGCACTGTCTGCCATTGGCTTTATTGACTATAAAAAAACAAATGTATCATGAATATGATATAATAAACAAGGATGTGATAACATGTTAAAAATAGGCGAAAACAATTTATTGAAAGTAAAACGTAAAACGGATATTGGGTATATGTTGACCGATGGGACCGAAGACGTCTTTTTGCATTTCAATGAAACCAATCATCAAACCCTGCAAGATAACCAAACCGTATCTGCATTTTTATATTATGACTTTAAGTCGCGCTTGGCTGCGACCTTATCGACCCCAATCATCACAGTGAATCACGCAGATTTCGTGGTTGTTAAAGAAATTAACCATGATTTGGGTGTGTTCGTTGGCAACAACATTTCGAAAGACATGCTCGTATCGAAAGACTATCTGCCGTATGATTTCAATTTATGGCCCGAAAAGGGTGACACTTTATACTGTATTTTAAAACTCAAAAATCGGTTGGTTGCGAAACCACTCAATAAAGTGGAAATCAACTTAAAACCAGAAACTAAACTTGAACTTCACCAACATGTCGATGCCTATGTCATCCATGCTGGTAAGGAAGGTTTGAATATGATGACAGCTCAAGGCCACCTCATTTTCGTGCATCACACCCAAATGAGACGTGTTTACCGTTTAGGTGAACAAGCCAATGTCAGAATTGCGAGAATCCATGAAGATGGGTATAGCGGTTCTTTGATTGAAGTCAAAGAAAAAATGATGGATCAAGACGCCGTCATGTTATACGATTACTTACTACAACACGGTGGAAAAATGCCGTTTACCTCGGATTCCGACAAAGATGCCATCTATGACACCTTCAAGCTCTCTAAAAAAGCATTCAAACGTGCCTTAGGCCGTCTATATAGTGAAAGAAAGGTCATTTTTGAAGATGACCAAACCATACTCGTTAAAGGTGAAAATAATGGATAAAAAACTCGTAGAAACCATCACGGCGCGAGACAAAGACTTCGCGCAGTGGTATACCGACTTATGTATTAAAGCAGAATTAATGGATTATAGTGATGCGAAAGGATTCATCATCTATCGTCCTTATGGTTACGCCATTTGGGAAAATATTCAAAGATATTTAGACCAAAAATTCAAAGATACTGGACATGAAAATGTCTACATGCCAATGGTTATTTCTGAATCCTTATTCCAAAAAGAAAAAGACCATGTTCAAGGCTTCGCGCCAGAAACAGCATTCATGACAACCTCTGCGGGTGATGAAGGTGAAAAACTCATCATTCGTCCAACCTCAGAAGTTTTGTTTTGCCAACATTACGCTAAAATCGTCTCATCCTATCGTGACTTACCAAAGAAGTATAACCAATGGTGTTCTGTCGTACGTTGGGAAAAAACCACCCGTCCTTTTTTAAGAGGTAAAGAATTCCTCTGGCAAGAAGGTCACACCATCCACAGAACTGAAGCTGAAGCGAGAGCTGAAACCTTAGGGATGCTCGATATCTATAACAACTTAGGCAAAGAACTTTTAGCCATCCCATTCGTCACCGGTAGAAAAACTGAAAAAGAAAAGTTTGCTGGTGCGGTAGAAACCTATGCCATAGAAGCTTTGATGCACGATGGTAAGGCTTTACAATCGGGCACTTCACACTATTTTGGGGATGGGTTTGCGAAAGCATTCGACATCAAATTCCAAGACAACGATAACCAAGTTAAAAACGTATTCCAAACCTCTTGGGGTGTTTCAACACGTTTGATTGGTGCGGTCATCATGGTCCATGGGGACGATGAAGGGTTGGTATTACCACCTTATGTCGCACCAACCCAAATTGTCATCATTCCAATACAAAGCCAACGTCCTGAAGTCATGGCAGCAGCCAATCAAATGTATGCGGATTTAAAAGCCGCAGGCTACCGTGTGAAGTTAGATGATTCGAATCGTACACCAGGGTGGAAGTTTGCTGAGTATGAAATGAAAGGTGTGCCTGTCCGCATCGAAATTGGACCAAGAGATTTGGCCAATGGACAAGTGACCATCACCCAAAGACACGACCGTAGTAAACAAACGGTTGCGTTAGACTCTGTCGTTCAATCCATGCCTGAAGTACTCAAAGCAATGCACAATGCATTGTATGAAAAAGCATTTGCTCACGTCACAGCGAACACATTTGTTGCACAAACCTATGACGACTTTAAAGTCCAAATTGAAAAAGGTGGATACATTAAGATGAGCGTTGCAGGTGAAGAAGCAGAACTGATCATCAAAGCGGATGTTCAAGCCACTGCCCGTGTCATTTTAAATGAACCACTCATTACTGACATTTGCCCAGTTACCGGCAAAAAAGCCACACAAACCATTTTGTTTGCGCGTGCTTACTAAAATAATATAGATTAGAGGAAAGTATACATGTTAAACCTTTTAGCCAACGTCACTTTGAACTTAGACGGGGCTTACATCAGCTTATTTTATTTGGCTTTGATGATTTTGGTTGGTTTATTGTTCGGTAAAATCGCTGAACGATTGAATCTACCTGAAGTTACCGGCTATATCGTCGCAGGGATGCTACTCTCTGGCGTAGGTCTCATCACACATGAGCAAATTTTGAAGTTAGACGTGGTGACAAACATCGCTTTAGGCTTCATTACCTTTCAATTAGGTACCCTTTTGTGGTGGCCTAAAGTCAAAGCCCGAATCAAAGAAGTGTTATTGGTCTTAGGTCTAGAAATCATCTTTGTGATGGGTTTCACCTTTGGACTATTTATGTTGTTCAATCAACCGATTTGGCGAGCCCTCATCATCGCTGCGATCTCTGTAGCGACCGCTGCAGCACCAGTCATTGAAATCACCAAAAAACACCGTTCAAAAGGCCCTGTGACAGATACACTGTATTCTGTTGTCGGTTTCGATAACGTCGTTGGTGTCATCATTTTCTTATTTACATTGGTATTCGCGGTTAATCTTAAAGATGATACAGCCATCACGATGCAAGAAGTGATTGAACCACTGAAAAACATTGGTTTAGCGGTATTACTTGGTATTATGTTATCCCTCGTTATGAGTTATGCACAACACCATTTATTCACCCGTTTTGAACGTCATGCTAAACACGAAATGTATTTGGTGTTCTCGGTTTCCTTCGTATTATCGGCAACTGTAGGGTCAATTTTGTTGGGTGTACCTTATGTCATAACAACCTTCGTATTGGGTTTCATCTTTACAAACCGTATCGATAAACCGACCTATAAGTTTGAAACACTCACCGTCGATGAGTTCATTCCACCACTATTCATTGCGTTCTTCGTCATTGCAGGTGCTGAACTTTCGATTTCAATGTTGGTTCAATATGGATTCTTCGCCATTTTATACGCCGTTGGTCATGCTTCTGGTAAACTCCTGGCAGGCTACCTTGGCACGAGAATCACCAAGCCACAAGCAGTGGTCAAACGTTACTTGCCAACCTCGATTTTAACCCAAGGGGGTATTGAAATCGGTTTAGCAACCATCGCTGTCATCGCTTTGGATGATCCAAAAATCAAGAGTGTTATTTTAACTGCCGTATTGATATTCGAATTCTTCGCACCACTGTTGATGAGAAGAAGCTTGAACTTTGCTGGCGAATTGCGTGAGTTCCATGGCAAATGTGACCCTGTGTCCATCCCAAGTGACCACCCAGCTAGACATCATTAATAATCAAAAACCACCGTTGAAGGTGGTTTTTTTCATATTATAATTGCTAATTTGAATGTTGAATCTCTTCAAACATTGCTTTGATGGTATCGACCTTTAAACTACAACTGCTTTTTAAACTACAGTTACAACCCAACCCTGTTTTACGTTTGATGAAACGAAAATAGGTGATGGCGGTTAGTATGCCGATAACAATTATTAAAATGATGATGTCTACGATAGTCATAGTAACCCTCCAATTAAGGTAAATGAATGATAGATTATAATACCTAATAGATAAGCAAGACCAGTTTGGAAAAGAATGGCTTGCCACATTTTTTTAGCGGAACCCAATTCCTTACGCATCGCACCAATCGCACCAAAACATGGGGCTGAGAATAAATTGAATGCCATAAACGCATAGGCAGAAGCAGGTGTAAAAAAGGCATAAATCGGGGCATTAAGAATTAAGTTTCCCTCGGTGATGTCAGCAGATAACCCACCAATCACAGCCATGGAAGATACCACTTGTTCTTTCGCAACCAACCCTTGAATGGCGGATACCGAAGTTGCCCATGACAATTCACCAAGCATTGGATAGAATAGGTAACTAAAGACTCGACCAATATAAGCCAATATGGATTGATCAACATCCACACCATACTCAAATCTAAACGAGAATGAGGTCAAAAACCAAATGATGATTGAAGACATTAAAATGATGGTACCAGCTTTTTCAATGAATTCATATATCTTATCATAGACATCTCTTAAAGTATATCTGATATCCGGTAACTTATAGTTAGGTAACTCTGAGATGAACGCTGAAGGCGTCCCTTTGAAGAAGAAAGTTTTCATGATGATGGCTGAAAGCAATATGATGACAATCGATAACATGTACAAACTGAATGAAACCAATCCTGAATAACCAGGGAAGAAGAAAGAAGCAAATAACGCGATGATTGGTAACTTCGCACTACATGGAATGAAAGGTGTCAACATGATGGACATACGTCGTTCATCTTGACCTTCAATCGTTCGGGTTGCCATAATCCCAGGGATACTACAACCAGACCCCAAAATGAAGGGAATCAACGATTTACCCGATAAACCAAACTTTTTAAACAAGCGGTCTAAGAAGAATGCGATACGTGTCATATAACCAGTCGATTCTAATAGACTAATTAAAATAAATAATAGAATGAGTTGTGGTACGAAATTCAAGACCGCACCTACCCCAGCAATCATCCCATCGGCTACCAACGAAGCAGACCATTCAGAAGCGCCAATGGATTGTAACCAATCGAACATGAAACCAGCAAATCCGGAGATATTGCCATCAATGAAATCGACAGTCAAAGTGCCAATCACACCTACAGAGATGAAATAAATCATAAACATGATCAGTGCAAATATAGGCAAAGCCAACCATCGGTTTAGAAACACCCTATCGAGTAATTCTGTGGTATGGTCACCATGATGTAAGCGCACAAAGGTTTGTGCCTTCACGGATTCAATATAATCATAACGGCCAGCAGCGATGATGGTTTCGATGTCTTGCTTATAGGATTGTTCCAAAGGTTTGATCCATTTATCGATGTCTACCCCTTCAGATTCGATGATCGGATCTTTTTCCAACAATTTGATGGCGATGAATCTGGCGTGATCCTGATGGATTTGATTCACCAAGTGACCAATAATCTTTTCTACATTGGGTTTGAATATGTTTTGTGTTTGATGTTTCTTATACGATTGACGTTCGATGATATCGATCAATTCACTCAATCCAGAACGCTTCAATGCTGATATTTTAACAATCGTGGTTTGAAGTTTATCCGATAAAGCACGGATATCAATCGAAATACCTTTTTTGTCAAACATATCCGCCATGTTTAAAGCAATCACCATATCGATGTTGAGTTCCATCAACTGGGTGGTTAAGTATAAACTGCGTTCCATCGATGTCGCATCGATGATGTTGATGATTAAATCTGGTTTTTCTTGTAATAAAAATGCACGTGAGAGGGCTTCTTCAATCGTGTAAGGAGACAGGGAGTAAATCCCAGGCAAGTCTATCAACTCATGGTTGCCATTGGAAATATAACCAACCTTTTGTTCAATCGTGACACCTGGCCAGTTACCGATTTTTTGATTCGACCCTGTAAGTGCATTAAAAAGGGTGGTTTTACCACTGTTTTGATTCCCGATTAAAGCAATTCTCATAGCGGGTGTACCTCAATTAAAGCCAAATCTGATTTTCTCACACACAAGTCATAATCTCGCACTTTGATGTCATAAGGATCACCCAATGGTGCGATACGTTTTATTTCAACAACAACCCCTGGCGTAATCCCCATATCCAGCAGTCGTCTTTTAATTTCTTTGGATGCCGATTCAATTTTAATAACTTTACCTTTTTGACCGGTTTTTAATTGGTCTAGAGATAGTATTTGTAGATCGCAATTAGGCATAAAAAAACACCTCATTTTTCACTGATAATAATAATCAAAATGAGGTGTATTTTCAAATAAAGTTATAATTATTATGAATAGATTTATAAATTAGAAGCATCTTTCTTGATTTTTTCTTTTTTCTCTGGAATTGGGTCATATTTCGGTTTGAATAAGGGGTTACAAGTCAATACTCTTTTGGTCGAGAGGTACATGGCTTTCGGAAAGCTAAAACGCTCAAAACATCCCAATGCATAATTCGAACATGAGGGCTTATGCCTGCAGACAAAATGCTTGTTTGGGGAGATGTTTGTTTGGTACCATTTGATGAGTTTGACAGAGCGTTTTTCCATGTTTTTCACCCATCGCCATTATACCACAAATTCCCATACAAAAAAGAGATGCGCAAACTTATGGCGTTATGTTATAATTTAATCAAGTAGTGAAACCGATTTCAAGGAGGAAAATGATATGAAGGTTTATGATACAAACCAAATCAGGAACATTGCCATCCTAGGCCATCTAGGATCAGGAAAGACCAGCATTGCTGAAGCATTATTATTTTCAAGTGGTGCGATTAGCTCACGTGGCAGCGTCGAAGCTAAGAACACCGTATCCGATTTTATGGATGAAGAAAAAGCGAAACAAGGTAGTTTATCGACCAGCATCATCCCAATTGAGTACAATGGCATCAAGCTCAACTTTTTGGATGTGCCAGGCACCGATGAATTAGACAATGAAATTAAACAATCACTTTCTGTGGTTAAAGGTGCAGTACTCGTCGTTGACGCTTCTAAAGGCGTGGAAGTCGGGACCGAAAGACTATGGAAAGAAATCCGCGATATGCACATTCCAGCGGTTATTTTCGTCAACAAGATGGACAAAGAAAATGTCAAGTTTGAAGACGTTTTAGAAAGTATCCGTGTTAAATTAGGTAAAAAAGCTGTACCATTCTGTTGGCCAATTGGACGTAATGAAAACTTTGAAGGTTTCGTCAACGTCATTGAAATGAAAGCCAGAATTTATGATGGTACCACTTCACATGACGCCCCAATTTGGGATGAAAAGAAACCAAAGATTGAACAACTTCGTAATATGATCATGGAATCTGTCGCTGAAACCAGCGATGAACTCCTTGAAAAATTCTTTGGTGGGGAAGAACTCACAGAAGAAGAAATCAATGAAGGCTTAAAGAATGGTATTTATCATGGCGAATTGACACCTGTCATCGTCGGTTCTGCAACTAAGAATATTGGTATCCGCACCATGTTGGGTATGCTTGCGAAATTCTTACCACAACCAGACGCGTTAAGAGCGCTTGAAGGTATCAATCCAAAGAATGATGAAGCTGTTGTTAGACATACCAAAGATGAAGAACCATTCTCAGGTTATGTGTTCAAAACCACCATCGACCCATTCGTTGGTGCAATCAATATCATCAAAATCAATTCAGGTACAATGAAGACTGGACAAGAAGTTCTCATTGGCAACTCTGGTAAACTCGAAAAGATTGGCGCATTGTTCGCTTTACAAGGTAAACAACAATTCCCAATTGAACTTGCCCATGCAGGGGACATCGTAGCGGTATCTAAACTCGAAAATATCCATACAGGGTATACCTTGTCCGATCCAAAGAACCCAATCGTCTATGAACCAACCAAGACATTAAAACCAACCATTTATGTGGCGATTTCACCTAAGAATAAAGCCGATGAAGATAAGATTTCAAACGCCTTAGCACGTTTAAATATCGAAGACCCTTCATTTGAAATCGTTCGTAACAAAGAAACTGCTCAACAATTATTGGGTGGTTTAGGTATGACCCACATCAACTTCATCATCGATCGTATGAGAACCGTCTTTAAAGTCGATGTCATGATCGAAGAACCAAAAGTCGTTTATAGGGAAACCATCAAGAAAAAGGTGGAAGCAGAAGGTAAACATAAGAAACAATCCGGTGGTGCAGGTCAATTTGGACATGTATTCATCCGTTTTGAACCTTCTCAAAATGAGTTTGAATTTGCTGAAGAAGTCTTTGGTGGATCTGTACCTAGAAACTACTTCCCAGCCGTGGAAAAAGGCTTGATTGAGTCCTTTGAACATGGTCCACTCGCTGGATTCCCAGTCATCTTCGTCAAAGCTACTTTATTTGATGGGTCTTACCACCCAGTAGATTCCAATGAAATCTCCTTTAAATTGGCTGCAAACCTCGCATTCAAAGAAGCTGTGAAGAGTGCACAACCAACCATTTTGGAACCAATTCTTAAGATGTCCATTACCGTCAAAGAACAATACGTAGGCGATGTCATGGGTGACATGAACAAACGCCGTGGTCGCGTCATGGGTATGAGTCAATCCGATGAAGGACAAGTCATTGAAGCTGAAGCCCCAGAATCTGAAGTTCAAAAATACATCATCGACTTAAAAGCGATGACTCAAGGTTCCGGTATTTTCCAACGTGAATTCAGTCGTTATGAAGAAGTCCCTCAACACTTGATTGATGGCATCATTCAAAAATACAAGGAACACTAATCGTTAAGAGCACTTCGGTGCTCTTTTCTTTTTTACATGATTAAAAATGGTATACATGTCATGGTGATGAAGATGAAATGTTATCAATGTAGAATCCATTTTTTTCCAAAAAGAACATTAAGAACACTACTATATGAACCACTTCAATTGCGATGTAATCGATGTGACCGAAGATATCCAAGATTTATTCATAAAGAAGTCATACCAATCGATGGTTATTTGTTACATCATTACACACTATTTATCGATCAATACGCAATCAAAGAAGAAGCATTTTTGGATGAATCATTAAAAATCATTTTAATATTTTTAAAAAACCGAAAAGAAAATGACCTCATATTATTTAGAGATGAGCTAGATTTACCCTTATTTGAAGCACTAGAACAGTTGAATCTATGTGATATTTATCTCATTTGTCTTTTCCCTTCAAAACTCATGATATAATATAGGTGTAAGGGAGGATTCATATATGAAATATGATATCATTGGTAAAAATGGTTTTGAACCTACCGAAGCAATAAAAAACTATTGCCAAAAAAGGTTAAACAAAGTCGTCTCCTTTTTCGACACAGAATTGATTCATGAAGTACGGGTCGTTCTGAAGGTGTACAAAGACCACCACAAAGTCGAAGTCACCATCCCAGCGAAAGGCATCATCCTTCGCGCTGAAGTATCCGATCAGGATATGTACACAGCCATCGACAAATCGGTCGATAAATTGGTCACACAAATCAAGAAGCACAAGGAAAAACTCAAAAATCACCTCATCAAACAAGGCTTGAAGAAAGTTTATTCCGAAGAATTTGAAACAGAATCGATTGAAAAAGAGTTGCTCGCATCACAATTGGTTAAGAACAAAGAAGTCAAACTAGAAGCGATGTCGGTCGATCAAGCCCTCATCGAAATGGAAATGTCAGGTCA
>JAEZHT010000075.1 GCA_023436805.1 Bacillota bacterium | reverse complement strand
TGCGTTCTGCATACATGATTTCTCTTTGTTTACGCAATACGTCGTCGTATTCTAGAACGGTTTTACGGGTATCGTAGTTTTGACCTTCAATACGCTTTTGAGCAGAGGAAACGAATCTTGAAAACATCTTTGATTCGAGTGGTTGAGGCTTGGTTGCATCTTTATCGGTATTGAGTTTAGAAATCATGGCGATTCTTTGTTTGAAGGTTTCGCCACCGAAACGCATCAACAATTCATCTTCTGCAGATAGATAAAATCTGGAGTAACCTGGGTCACCTTGACGTCCAGAACGACCTCTTAACTGATTGTCAATACGTCTGGATTCATGACGTTCAGAACCGATGACGGCCAAACCGCCCAGTTCAACGACGCCCTCGCCAAGCTTGATGTCTGTACCACGACCGGCCATGTTGGTGGCGATGGTCACAGCGTATTTATGCCCTGCTTTCGCAATGATATCGGCTTCACGTTCGTGCTGTTTCGCGTTCAATACGTCGTGCTTGATACCGCGTTTATTGAGTAATCTAGACAAGATTTCTGATGTTTCAACGGCGACTGTACCCAACAGAATAGGTTGTCCCTTTTCATGTCTTTCAGCAATATCTTCAATTAATGCGTTGTATTTGTCTTCTAAAGTAACAAACAGGTAGTCTGGTGCATCCACACGAACGACTGGTTCATTGGTTGGGACTTCAACGACATACATGTTATAAATTTCTCTGAATTCCTCTTCTTCGGTCTTCGCTGTACCGGTCATACCGGACAGTTTCTTATACATTCTGAAGAAGTTTTGATACGTGATGGTCGCGACCGTCACGGTTTCTTTTTTAATTTCAACGTTTTCTTTGGCTTCCAATGCTTGGTGTAAACCTTCAGAAAATTGACGACCTGGTAAAACACGACCGGTGAATTGGTCAATGATCAATACAGCATTATCGACAACCATATAATCTTTATCTCTAAACATGATATAGTTGGCTCTTAAAGCGTTATTGATGTGGTGTAACAAGGTCACGTTGTTGATGTCATACAGGTTTTCAACCCTAAACATTTGTTCTGCACGAACAATCCCACTTTCGGAAAGTTCGATGGTTTTAGATTCAATGTCAATGACATAATCTTCATCTTTTAAATACTTAGCAAAGCGATCAGCCGCTTGATATAAATTTTGGTTTTGTTTCGCACCACCAGAGATGATGAGTGGGGTTCTCGCTTCATCGATTAAGATGGAGTCCACTTCGTCGATGATGGCGTAGTTCAAACCACGTTTTTGAACCATATCTTTTGCGTATAAAACCATGTGGTCTCTTAAGTAGTCGAAACCCAACTCTGAGTTGGTCGAATATAAAATATCACATGCATAAGCAGCTTTTTTCTCTTCGGCGGTCAATTCACGGATATTGAGCCCCACAGTTAATCCAAGGAAACGATAAATGTCACCAATTTCACCGTCAACTTCACGTCTCGCGAGGTATTCGTTGACAGTAACAATATGGACACCTAAGCCATTGAGCGCATTTAAATAGGCTGGCATGACGGCGGTTAAGGTCTTACCTTCACCGGTTTTCATTTCAGCGATGTTCCCACCGTGGATTGCAATCGCACCCAACAATTGAACATAGTATGGGTACATGCCTGTCACACGCTTGGACGCTTCTCTTACGACAGCATAAGCTTCAACCAACAATTGGTCTAGCGTTTCACCTTGCTCAAAACGTTGTTTAAATTCTGCCGTTTTATTTTTAAGCTCTTCATCGCTTAAAGCAGCCATAGAAGAAGCCAGTTTATCGATTTTGTCCGCGATTGGTTTTGCTTTTTTTAATTCTTTAATGCCTGAGTCAAACCATTTTTTAAACATCAAATCACACTCTCTTTAGATAATATCTCTATAGTATATTACTATAAATGGGGTTGGATTACAACCTAACCCCATTTTTTAACATAAAAAAACGCCGAAGCGTTTTTCTAGATTAGAATTTAAATTCAACGTCTTGACGTTTGGATGCTTCTGCTTCAAAGAAATCGCGTTTCGTAAAGCCTTTCCAGTTCGCAATCATTGAGCTTGGGAATACCACGATCTTTTGGTTGTAGTAAGAAACATTAGCGTTGTAAACACGTCTAGCTGCTTGTAGGTTTTCTTCGACTTCTGAGCTTGCACTTTGGAGTTTCGCAAAGTTTTCAGATGCTCTAAGTTGTGGGTATTGTTCAACCACTACATTCAAACGTGCCATCGATTCTGATAATTGATTTGCGAACGCTTGTTTTTCACCAATCGGTGCACCGTGTGCTGGTTGACGCATAGCGATGACAGATTCTAAAGTCTTTCTTTCATGGTCAGCGTAACCTTTGGTTGCGGAAACCATCTTGGTTAGTAAATCAAAACGCTTTGTTAAAGCGACGTCAATACCCGATTCAGCTTCATCGACTTTAACCAAAAGTCTGTTGAAGGTATTGAGGGTACCAATCACCCATAATACGATGACCAACAGTAAACCTAATACTACAAATAACACGATAAGTCCTGTTTCCATATTTCAATCCTCCTATTGTTTTTTAAACTTTTCGCTATCCAACTTGAACTCATTGATGATCGCTGCTGGCATATCAATGTCATTTAAGATGTGACCAATGGTTTCCATCGTTAGCGGTGTTTTTAATTTTAATTCAAATGAATCAGATGAGTCATACACAGCGACATCCAAATGATTGCCATAATACATCATTTGATAATGCCCACGGTGCATGTTCTCCATTTCCAATATCTTTTCAATCAATACTGGGGTGAGTTGATAATACACATATTGTTCATCGGATGCGAACACTTTAAATTTCTTATTGAATTGCACCGATTCGGTTTCATACTTCTTTAAACCACGGGCAGCTGCACCAACGAAACGGCCTTCTTTGACTTGTAAAATTTGATTGAAGTCACGTTCGTAATCGAATGTATACCAACGGCCTTTGAAAATCGTTTGGTATGAGTAGGTTACATTGCCTTTGGAGTCGCGGTGTTCGACGCGTTCTTCCATGTGGATGTCAGAACACGCAAATCGGACGCCTTTGTACTTACCTCTCATCAAATCTTCACCATGAAAACGGTCTGGTCTTTGATAAAAGTTCAGTCCATTGATGTGAGCCAATGAGATGGAATCTTTTTGGTTATAATACGCATCCTCATATTGGGATTCGATCAATGCTTTGATGATTTTTTCTTTGGTGAGTTTACGGTATTCACTCGCGATTTGTGCTGCTTTTGCAAGGAAATAAATGCCCACCAATACAATCAATAACAAGAAACCTTTTTTCATGTTCGATTGGTAAGCTTGATACATCTCCAATCGCTTCGCTTCATAAGTCGCTAAAACGTCTTTATATTCCATAGAATCACCTACTTTATTTTATAATAAATGCTTAAAGAAATCAACCTTATCTAAACGTTCCCAAGGCAATTCGATGTCACTACGCCCCATATGGCCGTAGTTCGCGGTTTTTTGATAGATTGGACGCTTTAAATCTAAGGTTTTAATGATGCCTTTCGGGGTGACATCGAAATGTTTACGAATGATTTCGATGATTTTTTCATCGGCTACCTTCGCTGTACCAAATGTATCGATACGAATGGATACGGGTTTGGCTACACCTATTGCGTAAGCCAGTTGAACTTCACACTTGGAAGCCACACCGCTCGCAACTACATTTTTCGCTATATATCTTGCCATATAAGATGCACTTCTGTCGACTTTAGATGGGTCTTTACCAGAGAATGCACCACCCCCATGACGGGCATAACCACCATAGGTATCGACGATGATTTTACGTCCAGTTAAACCGGAATCACCTTTAGGTCCTCCGACCACAAACTTACCGGTTGGGTTAATCATGAATTTGGTATGTTCGTCAACCAATGCTTTTGGTAATACAGCATCGATGACTTCTTTTTTGATGCCTTGTCTGACGATATCAATATCAATATCAGCGTGCTGTGAGGAAACAACAACAGTATCGATTCTCACAGGTCGATCGTTTTCATCGTATTCAATGGTGACTTGGGCTTTACCATCGGGTCTTAAGAAATCCACAATGTTTTGGTGTCTGACTTCATCCAAACGTCTGACCAATTTATGTGCCAGTTCAATCGGTAGTGGCATGAAATTTTCGGTTTCATCACAGGCGAAGCCAAACATCAAGCCTTGGTCACCAGCACCTTGTTCATGCCCCTCGTATTCATCTACACCCATCGCGATGTCTGGGGATTGACTATTGATTGAAACAAGTACAGCTAAGTTTTCAGCGTCAAAGCCATATTTTCCACGGTCATAACCGATGTTTGATACAGTGTTACGCACGATGGTTTGTATGTCCACATACGTTTTTGTGGTGATTTCACCCATCACCAAAACAAGCCCTGTGGTCACAGCGGTTTCGCAAGCGACCCTGGCTTCTGGGTCTTCAGTCAAGATGGCATCCAAGATGGCATCGGATAAACGGTCACAAATTTTGTCTGGGTGACCACTGGTAACAGATTCTGATGTAAATAGTTTTCTTTCCATGATTATATACCTCCAAAGATCAAAAAAACTCTTTCCCAACGAAAAGAGTTTCTAATCTCTCATTGTTGGGTTGTACCCCTCGTCATTAGCACCTTGCATATGCAGGTTGCTGCTACCTCACAGGCGACTCGCCTCCGTAGCTCTTAATAAGATTGGATTCAGTTAATTAAGCATACCTATTATAACACGCTAGATGTTTTTTGCAAGCATATTTACATCAATATTCATTGTAAATTTTTTCGAAGTCTGTTTTGAATTTTAAGAAGCGTTCCACGAGTGTAGATTCAAAATAAACATAGAAACTTTTTTCAAATAATTGAATGACTGCAGCGTTTGGATACGGACGTTTATAAGACTTAGAACTGCGCATAGTCACATACAAATCGACCAATAAAATGACCTGTGATTCGATTTGTGGCTGGATTGCACGCATCTCTGTGACAAACTTATCGTTGGCCACGCCTTCGATGTGTGCTCTGGCGATTTCTTCGGCTTTTTGAGCCAATTGAAATCTTTTCGCAATCATCGTGCCTAACGTGGTTTTTTTCTTTAAATTCTCGTAATCTTCAGATTCAATCCCTTTTTGGACCAAGTCTTCAATCTCATGTGCTCGCATGTGAATGATGGCGTATTGTTCGATGTATTCAATTTGTTTGTTATTTAACCCGTAATACGCACCCAATCTACCACTCATTTTAGAGACTAAATCGATGTGTTGACGATCTAAAAATGCTCTTTTTGAGGATAAAACCACAGAATACAAGTCGGTGACGATGTTGGTGAAATCGGTTTGAACCTCACGTCGTTTCATGAGTTCATTTTTACGTTCTTCTTGCATATAAGCACCCATCGAAACAATCGAATAGATGACGACCATAAAGACGGTGAATAAGACAATTCTTAAGTAGAAATCCTGGGCTTCTTCAGTTGGTAAAAAGGCTTTTAGGAAAGCCATCACACCCATCCCTTGATATTGTTGTGTCAACTGGTAAGTCCACACAAAATGGATGAATGTAATCCCAGCAATCATCCCTTGGAATGTCCAAATGATGAGTCTGCGACTTTGATACAATGAGATGACAACCACTGAGTAATAAATTAAGATGTAGGCTGCTGTTTCGAAATTGCCATAAAGTCTTGCATAAATCAAAATGGCGGATATAAACATATAAATCGCTTCGATATACATCGCGACTTCTTGTTTGGTCTTATCGTGTCTTTCCCCAAAAATCAAACGGTTGATGACATTGTTTAAAAAGAAAGTAAACGGGAAGGATAACGCAGAAAAGAGCCAGTCAGATGGCTCGTCGTTCACCGCTGCGATAAAGAATAATATGATCGAATACACGATATTCGACAAAAAGATGATATTTTTGATGACGATGTTTCTACGGTGTAATACCATCACATCGTCTGTGATATCGATATTTTCTTCAAAGCCAAACAAGCGGCTAAAAAAGTGTTTGGTTAAATGCTTAAATTTATCCTTTTTCACGCTTGTCCCCCTATAATTAATTAGTCAAATAATGAGATTTGTTTGTGTGGTTCTTCTTGTGCAATGTCTTCATTGATGACTTGAGCAACACGTGTGGATGCTGCAGCTGCGATGGCACCAACGATGTCATCTAAGAATGTATGAACGATGCCTTCTTTTTTGCCATCTTCATTGAGTTGTTTGACGATACCATGCTTATTGACATCGATATCACCGAAGTTGGTCATACCAATGACACCATAAAGTCTCGCGACATCTAGCCCCAATACTTCATCGACGCCGAATAATCCCAAATCTTGTTCAATGATGTCTTGAATTGGGGATGAAAACATCTTCTTTTCAACCAATTTGTCGATTTCAACCGATAACAAGACATGGTGGAAAATGTCTCTTAAAGACAATACTTTTAAGACCGATTGTCTGCACGTTTCAAACTTGATGTTGTCGGTATAACGCGCTTGTTGTTTGTATGCAATTTCTGCGATATCATCGACGGATACGCCACGACTCTTGAGTGCTTCAACACAAAGTCTGGTCATTTCTTCACGACTGAATAATACTTTTTTCTTCATAGACTTAATTTGTCTCCTTTGACGAATAGTTTTTGCCCATTGAGAAAGTCTTTTGCCAACATGACTTTCTTATTTTCTGGTTGAATTTTAATCAGTTCTACTACCGCGTCAGAACAGCGGATATAGAAGTGCTTTTTATCGCTTAAAATCTCACCAGGGACCCCGTCTAGTATTATATCACTTTTTGCGATTTCATACACCTTAATCCGTGAATTGTTAATAAAAATAGACCCACCTGGTTGTGATAACAACGACCTTAAATGACAGTCGATGGCTTGGTATGTTTGATTAAAGTTTAAAATCTCATCTTCTGGTTTTAAATTATAGGCAAAGGTCACTTGGGTTTCATCCTGAGGGTAACGCTTGGATGTTTTTGCCAAAACTGCTTGGATATTTTTTTCTAATAAAGCTTTTGCCAATTGACTCAATTTGGCCATCAAACTGTCCGTGGTGTCGTTTGGTTCTATCGGTAGTTTCGCCACTTCAATGATGTCCCCTGAATCCATTTTAGGAGCCATATACATGAGGGTAACCCCCGTTTCTGTTTCACCATTTCTGATGGCATATTGAACTGGTGCGCCACCGCGATACTTAGGTAAAATCGAACCGTGTAAATTCACCGATATGGCAGCATCCAATACAGCCTTAGGAATCATTTGACCATACGCTGCCGTGACAATGATGTCTGGTTTTGTTTCAAGTATGGGCTCATAATCCAACTTCATTTTTATGGGTTGGAACAACGGTATTTGATTGGCTAAAGCATATTGTTTCACCGGTGAAAATTCTACTTTACCAGCTCGACCAACCTTTTTATCCGGTTGTGTCACAACCAGTTTAACGCCATAGGTTTCATGTAACATTTTTAGGGTTGGCACTGCATAAGCAGGGGTCCCCATAAAGACTATATTCATATTTAATCTCCTAAATTTCATCGTCGTATCGATAGAAAGCAATCGATAAAGATGGATTTTCAAACGTTTGCTTGATCCACGTGATCAGTGTACTAAAAACTTGACGTTTTTGGGTTTTAATCATCAATTTATATGTGTTTTGTTGATATTCACTGGGTCCGATGACTTCGTATTGTGAATAACGTGCCAATACCGTTTGTTTTAAACGTTCAATCGATCTTTCGGTTTTATCCATCGTTTTACCCCTAAATACC
>JAEZHT010000085.1 GCA_023436805.1 Bacillota bacterium | reverse complement strand
TAAAAGACATCCCGGTACTGGAAGAATCGCACAAATAATCATGTATCCTATGAGTTTATATGAATCAAAGGATTCAACAGGAACAATATCATTAATGAGCTTGTTAATAGATAAAAGTTTAGATATTAATGGGATTACTTCAAAATTATCTTTAGAAAACTATGCATATCTCATTTGCAGAGGTGGTTGGCCATCGACGATAACTTTAAACAAAGATTTGTCAGTTAAGGTATCTAAAGATTACGTTAATTCTTTGCTTGAAGATGACATCACTAGAACAGCGAAGTTACCAAAAAATACAAGACTAACCAAAGTTTTGCTTAAATCATATGCTCGTAATGTATCCACCATAGATAGCTATGTCACGATATTTCAAGATGTGCGAAGTCAATTTAGTGATATTTCAGATTCAACACTAAGAACATATTTGAATGCGTTGGATAATCTATATATTATTGACGAGATAGAAGCATGGAATCCTAATTTGAGAAGCAAGACAGTGATAAGGACATCTAAGAAAAAGAGTTTCATAGATCCAAGTATAGGCGCAGCTAGTTTGGATATTTCTCCGAATACACTTTTACAAGATTTGAAAACATTTGGTGTATTGTTTGAAAATCTAGTAACCAGAGATCTAAAAGTGTATGTAAATTATCACGGAGGATACTTAAACCATTATCGAGATAAATATGGACTTGAATGTGATGCTGTTATTCATTTTGATAACGGATTTTATATGCTCGTTGAGGTGAAGTTGGGTTCGAAGCAAATTGAAGAGGCTGCTAAGAATTTGCTTAAACTTAAGACTCTAGCCACTGAGAAAGGCTTAAACCCACCAGCATCCCTTGTCATTATTACAGCCGGTACAATTGCTTACAAGAGAACAGATGGTATTTTTGTCGTACCATTGGGTTGTTTAAAACCATAAATATCTCGATGATGTCTTTGCTATTTAGCAAACCAATTTTACAAATTCGTGTAAGCGTTTTACTAGTTTACAACAAAAATCGGCTTGATATAATGGGAGTGTATTCAACAATATATCGTATAATCGGCCTAATATGGTGGCCAAGTTTCTACCGAAAGACCCAATCTTTCGACTACGGTATGAAAACACGTTTTTTTCTTTTTGTTTTCATATGTAGAAATGCCACCTTTAGCAATAGAGGTGGCTTTTTTCATAAACCGTCCGACTTATTTTGAATACAAACCATTTATCGGAAAAGGAGAACAAAAAAATGGATCGTTTTTTCAAATTGAGCGAAAATAACACCACCATTAGCAAAGAATTCGTTGCTGGTCTAACCACATTCTTCGCGATGGTCTACATTATTTTCGTCAACCCAATGCATCTATCTGCAACAGGTATGCCTTGGGGCGCAGTTTTCTTAGCAACCATCTTCGCTACCGTGATCGGTACACTCATGATGGGATTATTCGCCAATGTACCGTATGCTCAAGCCCCTGGTATGGGTTTGAATACATTCTTCGCTTATACGGTGGTTGGTGGTATCGGTTATGGCTTTGGTTTCTCGTGGCAAGAAGCGCTCGCGTTAGTCTTCATCTGCGGTATCATCAACATGATCATCACCGTGACAAGCGTACGTAGACAGCTCATTGTTGCGATACCAAAGAACTTACAAAGTGCCATCTCTGGTGGGATTGGTCTATTCATCGCTTACATCGGTTTAGTCAACGTTCAAATCATTGAATTCGGTGCAGTGCCAGGTCTAGCAGATTTCTCTAGCCCAGCCGCTGTACTCACCATGATTGGTGTTGTCTTGACTTTAGTTTTAATTTTATTGAAGGTTAAAGGTGCTATTTTGATCGGTATCGTTGCGACCACCGTCATTGGTATTCCAATGGGTGTTTCCAACCTTTCTGGCATTACTTTCAACGTATTTGAACCATTCAAAGAATTCCCAATTACCTTTGGGGCAGCATTTGGTGGTCTAGGTTCATTATTCTCAGACCTTTCTAGATTGCCACTAGCGTTACTTGCTTTATTTGCATTCAGCTTAACCGACACTTTTGATACCGTAGGTACATTCGTTGGTACTTCTAAAAAATCCAAAATCTTTACCGATGAAGAACTCTATCAAATGGGTACGGGTAAAGGCTTCAAAACCAAGGTTGAAAAAGCATTGTTCTCCGACATGGTTGCTACCACTGTAGGCGCAGTACTAGGTACTTCTAACGTCACGACTTATGTAGAAAGTGCCGCTGGTATTGAAGAAGGCGGTAGAACTGGTTTAACTGCTGTGTTTGTTTCAGCATTATTCTTACTCACCATTTTCATTTCCCCATTGGTGGGTATTGTCCCAGCCGCTGCAACCGCACCAGCACTCATCATCGTAGGTATCTTGATGTCTTCAAGTTTCGGTGATGTCAACTGGCATTCACTTGAGGATGCGATTCCTGCATTCTTCACAATCGTTGTTATGGCACTTGCCTATAACATCTCCTATGGTATTGCGTTTGGGTTCATCACTTACATCATCGTTAAATTGACTTTAGGTAAAACAAAAGAAATCCACCCAATCCTATTGGCCTCTGGTTTGATTTTCTTAGCATACTTTATCTTTAAGGCACTTCATGGCGTAGGTATCTTCTAAAATCTGAACAAATATTCATATTTTAGACTAAAATTGTATATTATATAGAACACCCATCAATTTTGGGTGTTTTTTTTCGATAATAATGATAAAATATCTAATGACAAGGAGGGCGTTTATGAATATTTGGCACGATATTGACGAAAAACGAATTTCAAAAGAACGCTTTGTTGCATGTATCGAAATATCTAAAGGTAGTAAGAAAAAATACGAACTTGATAAAGAAACAGGTATGATTATCCTTGACAGAGTGCTATATACCTCTGCCCACTATCCAGCGAACTATGGATTTATTCCAAGAACCTACGCTGGTGATAATGACCCCCTCGATGTTTTAGTATTATGCCAAGAAGACATTGAACCTTTGAGCTTAGTGAATTGCTACGCCATTGGTGTCATCAAAATGATCGACTCAGACCAAGTAGACGAAAAGATCATAGCCATCGCGATTGGTGACCCATCGTTAACTCAATACAAAGACATTTCGGAATTACCCGCCCATTTACTCAATG
>JAEZHT010000064.1 GCA_023436805.1 Bacillota bacterium | reverse complement strand
GGCTTGTGCCTTGGCCAAAATACCATCCAGTGTTTTAACATCATTTTCTGAATAAACAGATTTGTCATAGAACAAGAAATAGCCATTATCAGCGGTCATTGGGTAAGCGTATAGTTTACCATTTTTTGTTGCGGCTTTGATGGCACCAGCTTCAGCACCACCATTGGCAGCGATGATTTGAGCGGTATTTTCTTGAACTTCTTGTAAAGCACCTGCGACATATAATTCGTTGATTTGGTCATCAGCGAATGCGAATACGTCAGCGGCAGCTTCGATGTCGTTCAATACTTGGTCTTTGGCAGTAGCTTCAGATACTGCACCCAATGTAATGGTGAAGATGGCTTCATCTTTGTAGGCTTCTTTGAAACTGTCAATCATTGTTTGCATCAATGTTTGATCGAGTTCAGATGCCCAGACAGTGAGCGTAACTTCCTCTAATTCTTCTTCCTTGGGTTGACATGCAGCTAATCCAAAAACTGAAATCAACACCAACATCAGTGAAAATAATTTCTTCATTTTTCTCCTTTTTCTCCTCTATATTGACTAAACTTTGGTTTAGTTTGAGCCTTGTTTTACCACAATTTTTGTTTCTAATACGGTTTCACGGTGCTTTATTCTTACTATACCTACACCAATACGAATGTTTCGCACCCAAATTGACCGTTGGCCACCGATTAGGCTGACAACCGATTCGCCAATAACACTTAAGACATCATTCGTTTCAACTTGTATGATGTCGAATGCATACGGTTTTAAGTTTCCAAGGTTATCGATGGCTTGGATATCGATTTTACACACATCGTATGTATCCAATATTTCAATGATGGGTTCATGGACATGGATATGGATGGTGTAGTCACGGTATGGGCCCAATACTTGTTTGAGCAATGAACCGTGATGGTAACCAATGATGGTATATGTGAATGATTCTGCACCCCAATTGGCTACGTACTTACCATACATTTGCCAGGCAAGGTTGAGTTCCTTCGGATCATAGGTATCTTGTGGTGTTAATTTGTCTAACCCACCGCGTTTGGCCATATCTTTAGCCATGTTTTTCAAACGTTCGACGGTTTGTTTCGGTAAATTCAACGAATCATAAGCATCCCCATAAAAGTCATCAATGATGATCGGTGGGTGTTTTAGGTGTGGGAACGTTTTTTTATCTGGATAGAATTGTCCAATCTTTCGTTCATTTTGATACACCTCAACAAAATCACAATTGGTGGCGATGACCATTTTTTCGATGAATCCAGCGTCATAATCGCCAATATCCATGCTATTTAAAACATACAAATGCGGTTTTTCTTGTTGGGATAGATAAATATGGGCTGCAGGTTTAGGTAATCTAAAAGCGTCATAAACGCCATGATAACAGATGTGATCCCCACTACCGAATTGTTCATGGGTGTTGTAATCCACAAATTGCCATCCAAAACTACCAGAGACGCGTGGGTCACCCAAGTGTGCATTGAGGATGTGTGCGTATCTCAATGCGTGTTCTAATTTTCTAGTAGGCGTATCGAATGACTTCGTTGGAAACATGTGTCCATTGAATTCTGTGATGAGGTAAGGGGGATTACCATCCATCACAGCATCAATGGATTTCATATAATCATTTGAACCGTTATGGAAAAAATCATTATAAGTATAAACATCTTCATACAGTTTTGAGAAACTGAAACAGCGTACCCCACCCGTCTGTCTTGAATCAAGCGATTTCGATAATGCGTTGGATGCTTGATACAAGGCATCACAATCCCCAGATTCATTGACCCTAACACCCCATAAGATGATCGATGGGTGGTGTTGTTGTTCTTGAATCATTTCTTGAACTTGATTTAAGTAGGCGGATTGCCAAGCATTGTCACCTACATATTGCCACCCTGGCGCTTCGGTGAACACCAACACACCTAAGGCGTCACAAGCATCTAAAAAATGCTTGCTTTGTGGGTAATGGGAAGTTCTCACAGCGTTGCCCAAAGATTTAAGGAGTTTTACATCCTCGATTTGTCCATTTTTTGGCATTGCATAGCCCATATAAGGGTATATTTGATGACGGTTTAACCCGACGATTTTAATTTTTTTACCATTCAAGTAAAAGCCATCTGACTTGAACTCACTGGTTTTAAAACCGGTTTTAAAGGTATACTTGTCATCATCTAAAATCACATGGATGGTATACATATGTGGTGCATCGATGTCCCACAATTCGATTTTAGGGCACATGGTGATGTCATCACCGAGTTTATATGATGCTTGATGGATGGATTGACCTTGTTTTTCAATTTGAATGGTCACTTTTTCTCCACCAGAAGCTTGAATATCAAAAGACAATTTTGGAACTGGGTTCGTTTCTTTTAATGTGACATGCACATGTTTGATGTGGTTTTCAGGGGTTTCAATCCAATAAACTTCACGGTAAATCCCACCATATGTCAAATAATCGATGGTTTTTCCAAACGGGGGTATATTCAATGTTTCTCTAGAATCCACCGACACGATGAGGGTATTTTCCCCATCGATGATATAGTCAGTGACTTCAAATTCAAAGGCGGTATAACCGCCATCGTGTCTACCAACATGGTGATCATTCAAATAGACATCGGCACGGTGTAACACACCTTCGAAACGAATGAAGTGTCTTCTATCATTAACTTTTTTAATATTGACTTGCTTACGGTATATACTCTCAATTTGATATACCGATTCTGTGTAATTGTTGTATCCTAAAGTGGCGTTGGAATGCGGAATATCAACCAGTGGTAGGTGGGTATCATCCGCATGCATGTTGAGCAAATCGTCTGTTTTTTTACCAAAGCGCCACCCATAATTTAAGGGGGTGATTGTTCTCATGAGTCACCTACAACGATTTGAGGGCGAAATCATCAAAATGCGCCCATGCGGTGGCTGCACCACTGCCTTTAAGTCCGATTTGAACAGTAACAGCTTCAGTGATTGTGAATGTCATTTCATTTTTTTGCCATTCACTCCAAGATGCGCCGTATACAAACGTTTGTTCAAACAAATTCGTACTGCCATTACCAACATACAACTGTACATTCGGACGATTGACTTCACCATTCATCGCACTTCGGCCATATACCACCAAAGTATAGGTGCCTGGTTGTAGGGTGACGGTTTGATAAACACTGAATTCATAGGCAGCTGAGGCCCAAATGTTTAAATTATTGTGTCCGTTATTATCGGTCGTACGTGGGTTTTTACTTTCAATCTTTACGGCACCTGTGATATTTTGTGTCACAGACCAACCATTGACTAAACTGAAATCCTTCACATCGGCTGTGACTTTACCGCCTTCTTCAAAGCTGCCATTGACTAAGTAATTTTCATACGCTTCGACTTGGCAAACCACATTTAAAGTTTGATTGCCTTGGGTAACAGTGCCATGGATGGTATAATTACCAGCCCCTTGGATTTGTGCTAATTCAGTGGTATTCCAAGTGATGGGTACCAAGGTACGGCGATCGAGTGAGGTATATGCGATGGTATGCGTTGGTAAGGTTTCGTCTGCACGAATATTGATGACCACAGACAATTCAGTTTCCAGTGTTTCAATCTGTTCATCATCGAATGTGGATGTTCTCATTAAATTAAATACATTTAAACTCGGCAACACTTTGCCAGAAAAGCTGAACAATGCTTGATTTGCCCACGATGCTTTACCAATCGAGGAAACATCATCTCCTTGGGCGGTTAAATATTCAATCGCGCCACTGCTTGCCCAACCTGCACCACTGACTGCTAACCAAGCGGGTTCCCAGTAAAATGAACCAATACCGGATTCTATGGATGCGATGGCAGCGTTGACATCACGGATGTAACTGGCTTGGCCTTGCATCGATGTTTTATAACCACCCTCAGACTCCATTTCCGAGGAGTAAATGTTGGCAGAAAACTCATTGCTATAATCGGTATAGCCATAGGAGTACTCCATGACGGCGATTTGTTGTGGGTATCGCGCTTCTAGAGATGTCAATGTTTGTTGAAATTGTTCAAGTGTACCATGCCAAAATGAATAATAAGATAAACCAATGATGTCAAATTCGACATTGTTTTCAACCATTTTATCGAAAAAGTAGGTTAAACGTTGCTCAGAAGCCCCTTCTGCTAAATGAATGACGGTCTTGATGTTTGGACTGATTTCTTTTACAGCTTGAAGGCCGGCATTCAAGAACATAGCCAATCGACGGTATCCTCGTGTTGCGATGTTGCCATTAGGGTAAACCATGCCGTTATTGATCTCATTACCGATTTGAACCATATGTGGTCTTACACCGGCTTTCTCAAATGCTTTCAAGGTATCTTTTGTATATTTATATATAGCATCTACGACTTGTTCATCTGTAAAACCAGTCCAAGCGCGTGGGATACTTTGTTTGGATGGGTCTGCCCAAAAGTCACTATAGTGGAAATCGAGAGCAATTCTCATACCAACACGTGCTGCTTTTTTCGCTATCTCAATGCCAGTTTCGGTATCATTGTTACCGCCACCAAAACCTAAACCATTTTCATTGGTAGGGTTGTGCCACAAACGAATTCTGACGTAATTGACGCCATAATCTTTTAATATTTCAAAGACGTCTTGTTCTTCGCCATTGGCATTGTAGAATACGCCACCTTTGGCTAAAACATCCATAATCGATGACATATCCACACCAATGATGAAATCATCCGGTAAGTCTACAGGCAACACTTGGATTTGGTCCGCTGTATCGTCATTGTAAATGACTTTTAAATCGGCAATAGATTCATTATTTCGCTTGGTACCAATGGTTGGTGTATATGTGATCGGTTTATCCATGTAATCCACATAGCCTTTGGATTGACAAGCCACTAAAGTGATGGTGAATAGTAAAGTGATGATGAATAAGGTGATGTGTTTTCTCATGATTCCTCCGTCAATTGATTGTTTTTTTGATATAAGGTTGGTGAAACCTTCTTGATACGCTTAAACTCTGCAGAAAAATGTAATGCATTGTCATAACCAACCTTGGATGCGATTTCTTTGATAGGCATCGATGAATTGATTAAGTATTGGCTCGCTTTTTGCATGCGGTATTCTGTGAGATACTCTTTTGGTGAGATTCCTAGTTGTTCTTTAAAGATGTTGGCTAAATAGTTCGGGCTCAACGATAAAGCATTGGCGATATCCGTAATTTTGATTTTGAACTGGAAATTGTTTTCCATGAATTGTTTTGCCATGCGTATATGCGTCTCTTTTGAACTTAATAGAACATCTTTTTTACGATTACTGATGAGCATACGATATAAAATACTCATGAATACCGATAGTGATTCGATGGTTAAGTATTTTGAATGGTTATATTTATCGGCCAAATCATTGAACAATGCTTTGAGTTCAAGGGATTTAGCATCGTGATAAATGGGTTGATCTAATGACAAACCAATTCGACTCAAATAGTCATCTGAACGCGATCCATTGAATCCAATCCAAACATAAATCCAAGGGTCATTCGCATCCGGATAATACTGTGCAGTATATCCAGGTGGAACATAAAATAAATCGCCCTTTTTCAGAAAATATTTTTTCGCATTCAAGATGAACACACCTGAACCATAAAGCACATAATGAAAAATATGATATGGTTTGATGTCCATGAGAATGCGTTTGTCTGGTTGACACTTTTCTCTGCCACATTCATATAAAGATAATTCAGTAAAATTTGCCACGAGTAGGCTATCTATCGAGTTCATACAGCCACCTTCACTTTCATTATAATAGAAAAAACGCTTACATCCGGTTTGATTATAACATGTAGCGTATATTTTTATATATGGTTTAAAATGAATTTAGATTAGTTTTTTACATTGCGTAGAAATCTGTATACATTTAAAAATCTATTATTGGGCTATTCACCGCTTATAATCAGTGTTAAACTGGCGTTAATACCGATGAAATACACATGAAAAAATGATATTTATACATACCACGGTTGAATTGTAGAATGTTTTTTATATATCGATATACGTAGATTTACACATGTATGATTGATTTACATCATGGATAAAATAAAAAAAACATCCCGGGTTGGGATGTTATTCTTCTGAATTGGATAAGATAGCGAGGAATGCTTCTTGAGGAACGTCGACCGAACCTACCGCTTTCATCTTCTTCTTACCTTCTTTTTGTTTCTCTAATAGTTTACGTTTACGTGAAATATCCCCACCATAACATTTAGCCAATACGTCTTTACGCATCGCTTTGATGGTTTCTCTCGCAATGATCTTATTACCAACTGCGGCTTGAACAGGAATTTCAAACATTTGACGTGGTATCAATTCTTTTAATTTTTCACAAATGACTTTACCTCTTTGGTAAGCAAAATCTCTGTGGACAATGAGCGATAAAGCATCGACAACATCGCCATTGAGTAAGATGTCCATCTTTTGGAGACGGGATTCCTTATAATCACCAATCTCATAGTCAAAGGATGCATAACCACGGGTACTGGATTTTAATTTATCAAAAAAGTCATAAACGATTTCGGATAATGGCAATTCATAGTGAATCATGACACGTGTTTTATCCAAGTAATTCATGTCCATGAATAACCCACGTTTACGTTGAGCCAAGTCCATGACTGCACCCACGTAATCGGAAGGGCACATGATGGTTGCTGTAACATAAGGTTCTTCAATCGACTCAATTTCTTGAGGGGTTGGTAATTTTGAAGGGTTATCGATGACCAGTTGATCACCATTGGTTAAATTGACATGATATATAACCGATGGGGCTGTCGCGATCAGTTCAATGCCAAACTCACGGTCCAAACG
>JAEZHT010000054.1 GCA_023436805.1 Bacillota bacterium | reverse complement strand
ATCATAAAAGGATCTCTTGCGCTATCGACAATTTCATTATAAACAAATACATAAGACAATGATTGTGAAAATGCTTTTATTTTCTTATGAAAACGATTACCAGTTTTTTTCACAAAATATTCCCACAATTTCATTATAAATAATATAATAAATAGTGTGTATCATTAGATATAGTGTTTTAAATGCGTTATAATACATGTGGTACAAGGAGGACATAACATGTCAACATTAAAAATTAACAATCTACATGTCTCTATCGAAGACAAACAAATCCTTAAAGGAGTCAATCTAATAGTAAATAGTGGTGAAGTTCACGCCATTATGGGACCTAACGGTACAGGGAAGTCAACATTAGCAAGTGCTCTTATGGGTCATCCTAAATATGAGGTTACAGAAGGGGAAGTATTCCTAGATGAACTAAACCTATTGGAACTTGAAGTCGATGAAAGAGCAAGAGCAGGTTTATTCCTCGCGATGCAATACCCAGCAGAAGTGCCTGGCGTAACCAACAGTGACTTCATGCGTTCATCGCTTAAAGCTAGAAATGATGGACAACCCATCCCTTTATTTGATTTTATCGGCAAATACGAAAAAGCCGCTAAAGAATTAAAAATGCGTGAAGATTTACCTCATAGATACTTAAACGAAGGTTTCTCTGGTGGTGAAAAGAAACGCAATGAGATTTTACAACTCAAGATGTTGAAACCGAAGTTTGCAGTTCTAGATGAAATCGACTCTGGGTTAGACATCGATGCTTTAAGAGTAGTTGGTGAAAACGTGAATGGCATGGTCAATCAAAACTTCGGTTGTATCCTAATCACCCACTATCAAAGAATTTTAGACCACATCAAACCTACCAACGTTCATATCATGATCGATGGGAAGATTGTTTTAAGTGGTGGTCAAGTATTGATTGAAAAGATTGATCAAAATGGTTACGAATGGTTGAAGGATGAATTGGGTATCGATTTTGTAGAAACGGACAATGAATAGTATGAATCAAATCATCATCAAAGATCATCAGGTCCAAGGTGTCTTACCTAAAGGCATCACATTTGATGAACAAGTCCTATCCATTCAAAAAAATCAAACCTTTCAAGACCCTATTAAAATTACACTTAAAGACGATAATAATGAGTCTTTAGAAATTGTGGTTGGTGAATCTGCAGAAGTCAAAATCATTTTAGAGATTGCGAGCGTTGACATCAATCCAAATACATATAACATCAAATTGACTGGTAAACCAAATGCCAATGTGAAATATTTATTGGTTTGTGACCTAGCCAGCAAAAATGCCAATTTACAACATTACTTTGTGGCAGAAAGAGATGCACAACTCGATTTAATCGGTGGGTTTGTCTCTAATGTCATCAATGCGAAAATGAATGCAAGATTGGTTGGACAAGGCGCAAATGTTAAATTACAAGCGGTTGCCATTAGTTCAACGGATAACAACCAAGTCATTGACATTGAAATCGTTCACGCAGCACCAAACTCCACAGGTACGATGCACAATATCGCCATCGCCAATGCCAATGGACGCGTCATTTTAAACGGTGTTGAAAAAATCCTAAAAGGCATGAAACAAGCCGATGCTTATCAAAGTTTGAAAGGCATCATCGCAAGTGATCAAGCCATCATCGAAGTAAATCCAATCTTATTGATTGATGAATATGACGTCAAAGCTGGACATGGGGCAACCATCGGTAAATTGGATGAAAATAGCGTTTATTACTTAATGAGTAGAGGATTGACTCGTAAAGATGCAGAACGCTTGATGATCAACGGATTCTTAAATCCAATCATCTCAGAAATTACCGACGAACCACTCAAAGAACGATTCGTTTCTTTGGTTAATCAACGTTTATAAAACTATGCTAGATGTCAAACTTATACGTCAACAATTCCCCATTTACGACCATAATCCAAATCTAGTATATTTAGATACAGCAGCCTCTTCATTGAAACCTAAAAATGTCATCGATGTGGTAGATCATTATTACTCAAAACTGGGTGTCAATGTCCACCGTGGTGTTTATGGGCTATCCTATGAAGCAACCGATTTGTATGAAGCAGCCAGAACCACTCTAGCGAGATTTCTCAATGCGAAATTTGAAGAAATCGTGTTCACACGTGGGACCACTGCATCATTGAACTTGGTAGCATCTAGCTATCAAAAACAACTTAAAGCAGGCGATGAAATCATCACCTCTGAACTAGAACACCATTCATCTGTGTTGCCTTGGATGCAAGTATCCAAAAACACAGGCGCAAAATTGGTATATGTACCACTCAATGCGGAGGGGAGAATTACCGTTGAAGCATTTAAATCGGTGCTCACTGACCAAACCAAAGTGGTTGCACTAACGTATGTTTCCAACGTCATGGGTTATGTCACCCCAATCAAAGAAATCATCGATTTGGCACACCAAAAAGGTGCCATTGTGGTGGTTGATGCTGCTCAAGCAGCCCCACACATGAAAATCGATGTGACCGCTTTAAATGCAGATTTTCTTGCATTTTCAGGACACAAAATTTTGGGTCCTACAGGCATAGGTGTACTCTATGGTAAAAAACACTTACTCAATAAAATGGAACCCACTGAATTTGGTGGAGACATGGTTGATCAAGTGGAATTGAATGGGGCTACATGGAAAGATACCCCATACCGTTTTGAAGCAGGTACACCGATCATTTCAGGTGCCATCGGATTGGGTCGAGCCATTGAATTCATTGAATCGATTGGTTTTGATGAAATACACGCACACGTGCACGCATTACATCAATATACATTAGAAAAGATGAAAGCCATTGAAGGCATCACCGTCTTTAACCCAACCTCAGAAACGGGCATCATCACATTCAATGTGGATTTCGTTCATCCACATGACGCAGCAAGCATTTTCGATCAAAATAAAGTGTGCTTAAGGGCTGGACACCACTGTGCCCAACTCATCACCAAATGGCTCAAGCAATTGGCCACATTGAGAGCAACATTCTACATCTACAATGATTATGAAGATGCCGATCGATTTGTTGAAAGCATCCAAGAAGCGGTTCGTTTCTTCAAAGCTTTTTAAGGAGAAAATACATGAGTTCACATTTAGAAAATTTATACCGTCAAGTCATCATGGATCATTATAAAAACCCATACAATAAAGGCTTGGTACAAGACCCTACTTACTTTACAGTCCATATGCATAACCCATCTTGTGGCGATGACATGACCGTTCAACTCAAAGAGACGAATGGCATCATCACCGACATCAAACACCAAGGAACCGGTTGTAGCATTTGCTGTTCAAGTGCAAGCGTGATGAGTATTACCCTGAAAAACCACACCAAGGCTGAAGGGTTAGCCATCATACAAGCCTATTATCATATGTTGACCAATGAGAACTATGACCAAAATATTCTAAATGGCGACGCATTAGCATATCATGGTGTCGCACAGTTTCCAGCCAGAATCAAATGTGCCACACTTGCATGGAAAGCAGCTGAACAAGCATTGCTTCACAACAAGGAGGAATAATCATGGATGAAAATAAAAAGAAGATAGACGCCATCATTGGTGACTATAAATTCGGCTTCAAAACCGAAAATACACCGGTATTACGTACCGGAAAAGGTCTAACTGAAGACGTTGTTCGTGCCATTAGCGAATATAAGAAAGAACCAGAATGGATGTTAGATTTCAGACTTAAGAGTTATAAAAAGTTCATAGAACTTAAGAATCCTAAATGGGGTCCAGACTTATCTGGTATTGATTTTGATGAATTTACTTATTTCATCAGAGCATCTGAAAGAGCTGAAAGTTCATGGGAAGATGTCCCTTCCGAAATCAAAGATACCTTTGAAAAATTAGGTATTCCTGAAGCGGAAAGAAAATTCTTAGCCGGCGTTTCAACCCAATTTGAATCTGAGGTAGTATACCACTCAACCATGGCAGAACTTGAAGCGGAAGGTGTCATATTTGTCGATACCGACACAGCACTTCGTGAGCACCCAGAACTTGTTAAGAAGTTCTTCGGTACAGTCATTCCTTATTCAGATAATAAATATGCAGCACTCAATAGTGCCGTATGGAGTGGTGGGTCCTTCATCTATGTCCCTAAAGGGGTCAAAGTGAAGAAGCCTTTACAATCTTATTTTAGAATCAACTCAGAACAAATGGGTCAATTCGAACGTACCCTCATCTTAGTCGATGAAGGTGCTTCTGTGAACTATGTTGAAGGTTGTACAGCCCCTGTGTATACCAAGGACTCCTTACACGCCGCGATTGTTGAAATCGTCGTCATGAAAGGTGCAACTTGCCGCTATACAACAGTACAAAACTGGGCAAACAACGTCATCAACCTAGTCACCAAACGTGCCTTTGTTTATGAAGACGCCCATATGGAATGGATTGATGGTAACATCGGTTCAAACGTTAACATGAAATACCCATCTTGTATCCTCTTAGGCGAACGTGCGAAAGGGACCACCATCTCCATCGCATTCGCAGGTAAGGGTCAAAACCAAGACACTGGCGCGAAGATGATTCACGTCGCACCAAATACAACCTCTTCAATCATCTCAAAATCCATCTCTAGAGGTGGCGGTACGGTAAACTATCGTGGTAAAGTCGACTTTGGTAAACGTGCCAAAGGCGCGAAAGCACACGTGGAATGCGACACCATCATCTTGGATGATTTCTCATTCTCTGATACCATCCCAACCAACATTGTTAGAAACTCAGACGTATCCTTAGAGCATGAAGCAACCGTATCTAAGATTTCTGAAGACCAACTCTTCTACCTCATGAGCAGAGGTTTAACCGAAGAAGAAGCAACAGAAATGATCGTCATGGGCTTCATCGAACCGTTCGCAAAAGAATTGCCTATGGAATACGCAGTCGAACTCAACCAACTCATCAAGCTTGAAATGGAAGGTTCCATCGGATAATAAAACAAAATTCCCCAGTTTTTGGGGAATTTTTTTACTTTTGTAGGGTTTGAATGGTGCCTTTACCATCCTTCGATTTAATTTTAACGTACGCTCCACTAATCAGTGTGAATGTTGGCGGTGTATGGCCAAAATCAGCATCCATGATGATGGGTACATTCAAGTCACCTAAGATATCCAAGGTGGTTTGGTATTGGTCTAGGTCTATGACAGGTGAAGCATTCAAATGTCTACCAAAAATAAAGCCTTTGGTGTATTTGAACCAACCAGCCAGTTTGAGTTGCCACAAAGCCCTTTTTAAACCAAATAAGTTTAAGTCACAGGCTTCCATGAACCAAATGATGCCATCATCCTTATACTTTTCAATGAATGTATGTACTTGATCCAATGGGGTGCCTAAATGGGATAAAAACACATCGATGCATCCGCCAATCAATCGTCCTGAAAGATGGATTTCACTTTCATTTCTTAAGTTTACCCAATGTGTAGGTTCGCTCAATATATAGCCACCCAGTGGGTCATTTTGTTCTGTGTCTTTACCTTCATACATAGAAAAACTATGTTGAATATGTCTTTGACCGGTTATGATTTCTAAAGCTTGTTTTAATGATTCATCCCAAGATTTCATCCCGAATTCTGTTGTGTGTTGACCGTAAATGGCTGCGGTATCGAGTAATGTATTCATTAACATCGTCAAATGGGTATTGTCAGAATACCCCATAACGTATTTTGGTGGGTATTTTTTTAACGCTTCAAAATCGATGTAAGGCAGCATTTCCATCAACCATTCGCCACCACCCACACTCCATAATAAATCGACTTTTGGATTTTTGTATAAAGACTCAAAAGCTTTTGCCCTAGCTTCTTTAGGAGCACTCGCACCTTGATAATAGCCAAAAATATCGCCTTCACTGACGATGTTATAGCCCAACGATTTCAGTTGTAAAATTGCGGATTCTAATCTGGATTTATAGGGTTCGGTATTCGCGCCAAAGCTGCTTGCGAACAAACCAATTGTGCCATTTTGCTTAAGATAATGTGGGTATTTCATGTTATCACCAAATTCATTATATCATAGTAAAATTGACATATTTTCATTATGTACCATATCACTTACGAATTTTGGTATAATTAGGTTGGTGATAACATGTACAAAGGCTACCTCTTGGTCAGTCCAGTTGAACAATTGAATCTCGATGAACTCACAACCATTCAAACCTTATTTTCCGATATATTGATCAATCCGAAACAATATGTCGAAAGCGATAAGTTGGTCGTTTTAATTCGTGAACAAGGCGAAGTATTATTTGAAGAACTCATCAATTCAATCAATACGGATTTGTTTCAAAGTCTTTCATTATATGAATCATCATTCTTTGATTCAGAACTTGAACTCAAAGAAGATATGCAAAAAAAGATGCTCATGTTGAAGTTTGATCGTCCTTATTTGAATGATAAAATCTTATTTTATGATAAGGTTAAAGGTTCAATTGATGAACAATCCAAACAAATGATTTTAAAACAATTTTATGACGATGAAGAATTTCTCCACTCGATGAAAGTCTTTATTGAAAAAAATCAAAACACATCAGAAGCAGCGAAGGCCTTATATCTACATAGAAACACACTGATTAACCGTCTAGAAAAGTTTTATCGTGTCACTGGATTTGATTTGAAAAAGTTTGATGACGCAGTAATCATCTATCTATTAATAAAGGAGAGCTAATCTATGTATAGTATTGAGTTTGAACACACACAAAAAGATTATTATCAATTTTTATGGAGTCATTTTTGGCGCAGACAATTTTTCATTGTCGTGATGGGGTTATTTTTGATGCCGCTCATCATGCTTCTCATCGCAGATGAAGGCGATCCATTGTTATTAATGATTGGTATAGGCATCGTATTTTATGCCGTCCTCATCATGGGGTTGTTTGCCGTGATTATCCAAAGACAATCGATTCGTCAGTATAACAACCGTGCAGATGAAGTTCGGATCATTTTCAATGAAGAGTTATTTCTGATATCAAGTACATTTCAAAACCAACCAATTGAGCAATCAGCCCCATATACCATTTACAAAAAAATGATCATCACAGAAAACTTAATTCTGTTATATATGAATTACAATATCGCAACCATCATCCCCAAAAGAAGTATCCCTACAGAAGACCTTGAAGGATTGATTGGATTGTTAAAACAATATATCCCATACTAAGTATCAAACAATCGAAGTGTGCAACTTGCACATTTCTTTTTTTGATATACTTTCGTATAATGTAAGCGTTGACAACTATATACTAATAAAGGAGTGATTGTATGGCAACCCTAGATTTAAAACACATTGATAAGATTTACCCTAATGGTGTCCAAGCGGTATTCGATTTCAACTTAAGCATCAAAGATAAAGAATTTATCGTATTCGTTGGACCTTCTGGTTGTGGTAAGTCCACAACATTACGTATGATCGCTGGTTTGGAAGAAATTTCTGCTGGTGAACTATACATCGATAACGTCTTAGTAAACGACGTAGCACCAAAAGACCGTAACATCGCGATGGTTTTCCAATCCTATGCGCTATACCCACACATGTCCGTTTATGACAACATGGCATTCGGTCTTAAGATTCGTAAGATGCCTAAAAATGAAATTGACGTTAAAGTCAAAGAAGCAGCAGCCATCTTAGGTCTATTACCTTACCTTGACCGTAAACCAAAAGCGTTATCCGGTGGTCAAAGACAACGTGTTGCCTTAGGTAGAGCGATTGTCCGTAATGCGAAAGTATTCTTAATGGACGAACCACTATCCAACCTGGATGCTAAACTACGCGTTCAAATGCGTGGTGAATTGATTAAACTTCACAACAGAATCAACACAACAACCATTTACGTTACCCATGACCAAATCGAAGCGATGACCATGGCTAGCCGTATCGTTGTTATGAAAGATGGTTACATCCAACAAGTCGGTGCACCTAAAGAAATTTATGACTTCCCTAACAACATGTTCGTTGCGGGATTCATTGGTACACCGCCAATGAACTTCATCGAAGGCGTTGTAAACAACGACGGATGGTTCGTTACTGGTAACCAAAAACTTGAAGTACCTAAAGGCAAACTTGAAATCATCAAACAAAATTCATTCTATGGCAAACCAATCGTTTTAGGTATCCGTCCTGAAGACATTCATGACGATAAGTTAGTGTTTGAAACATTCCCTAACAGCATCCTTAAGATTGAAGTTGACGTCGCTGAATTATTAGGTGCTGAAACCAATATTTATACCAACATCAATGGTAATAACGTTTGCGCAAGCGTAGATGCGAGAGCAGACATCCACATTGGTGACAAGATGGAATTGGCTTTAGACATGAACAAGTGCCATTTCTTCAACCCAGAAACTGAACAACGTTTAGTATTCGACCAAAACAAATAAGAGACCGCAAGGTCTCTTTCAGGCTGTAGACAAAGTATCTCATTTTGAGGTACTTTTTTTGTCGTTTTAAGTCATTTTATTTATTTTTTTGATATTTCATGAATTTTACTATATATAAATATATAGTAAAGTGATATTATAAGG
>JAEZHT010000053.1 GCA_023436805.1 Bacillota bacterium | reverse complement strand
CGATATCGTGGAAAAACGAAATGAAAAAACATTCTCTTCAAAAGACGATGTCAAGAACCGTACGAAAATCAATAAGACCGTCTTTGAAAAGATGGAAGCTTACGGTGCATTTGACGATTTAAATGAGGAAAATGATGTGATTGAACATGGTTTATTTGCACTTTAAAACAAGAAGTTTTATAATACGATTGAATGGAGGTTATATTCATGCAACAAAATAATCCTGTATTTTCAAAATTAAGAAAAAATCCTGAAGCCATGGCTTATGGCGCTGAAGCAGCGACCATCCGTGGCATCATACTTAAAACCATCATCATGTTTGTAGTTGCCGTAGGCACTGGGATGTTAGCCCTCAGCATGGCTGATCAAAATCCAAATCTTTACATCGGTTTAGTATTAGCCTCTGGTATTGTTGGCTTCATCAGTATCATCGTGGCGATGTCATCAATTCGACTTGCCCCAGCGTTCTCATTGATTTATGCGATGAGTGAAGGCTTGTTCCTAGTCCTCATCAGTGCGGTATATATGGCATCATTCAATTACACAGGTTACAACATCGTGTTATTGGCCGTATTGATTACTGGCGCGATTTTCTTTGGGATGTTGGTTTTATATAGCACCAAACTCATCGTCGTCACAACAGGTTTTAGACGTTTCATGATGAGCTTTGGATTCATGATGCTTTCTGTCGTATTATTCGTATCCATCGCATCGATTTTTGATGGTGGTCAAATGGCTTACATGCTATTTGGTAATCCAGACAGTCCAGTTGTCTTGTTTTTGACATTGGTATTCATCATGTATGGCGCATTCATGCTTACGTTACACTTTGATAATGCAGCTCAAATTGCGGATCAAGGTTTAGATAAACGTTATGAATGGGTCGCTGCCCTTGGATTAATGGTAGCAATCGTTTATATCTACTACCAAGTTTTAAGATTACTTGCTATAATATTATCGAGAAGAGATTAAATAACAATAGAAAGAACCAGTACTTATTCATAAGTGTTTAGAGAAGACATGTTTGGTGAAAATGTCTCACGGCGAATAACGAATTCGACTTTCTTGTGGTGCTAATCACACCCGTAGGTCTGCGTTAAAGACATTAAGGGCTAGAAGCAATTCTAGAACTAAGGTGGTACCGCGTTTATGACGTCCTTAGAGCAATCTAATGGCGTCTTTTATTTTTTGCTAAGGAGGCAACTATGGAACTACAACACTTATTAGAACAAGCGAAACAAGCGCTTGAAGCGATCCAAAATATGAATGACCTCAATAACTTGAAGGCACAATATTTGGGTAAAAAAGGGGAAATTGCGAGTTTAATGATGACCCTTAAAGACTTACCAAATGAAGAAAAACCCAAGGTAGGTAAACTCATCAACGAAGTCAAACAGGCGTTAGAAGGCTTGTTTGAAGAAAAACGTTCTTTCATCGAACAAAAGGAAATTGCATCTAAGTTGGAAAAAGAATCGATTGATGTCACCTTACCAGGGTTACAAACCGAGATTGGAAGCGCACACCTTTTACAACAAATCGTTGAAGAACTTGAAGCGTTTTTCATCGGCTTGGGTTATGAGGTTAAAGAAGGTCCAGAAGTGGAAAGCGATCATTACAACTTTGAGATGCTCAATCTACCAAAGGACCACCCAGCCCGTGCGATGCAAGACTCTTTTTACATTGACCCAAACCGTTTATTAAGAACACACACTTCACCAGTTCAAGCGAGAACCATGCTTGAAAGTGCAGGCAAACCCATCAAAATCGTGTGCCCTGGTAAAGTCTATCGAAGAGACGATGACGACCAAACACATAGCCATCAATTCATGCAAATTGAAGGTTTGGTGATTGGTGAAGACATCGCGATGTCTGACTTAAAAGGCACCTTACTCGCGGTCATCCGCCAATTCTTTGGTCAAGACAGAGAAATCCGTTTGAGACCATCCTATTTCCCATTCACTGAACCATCTGTTGAAGTCGATGTCCACCATGAAGATGGCCGCTGGATTGAGGTTCTAGGGGCAGGTATGGTTCATCCAAATGTATTGAAAATGGGTGGGTATGACCCAGATAAAGTTCAAGGTTTCGCCTTCGGTATCGGGGTCGAACGCTTGGGCATTTTGAAGTACAAAATCGATGACATTAGACAATTCTATACCAACGATATTCGTTTCTTGAAACAATTTAAAGGGGGACGCTAAGATGAAAATCTCTACCCATATGTTAAAAACCCTCATGCATGAGGTACCGAATAATTTAAAAGAACTGACCAATGGTTACATTACTGAAATTGAATCCTATGAATCCTTGGTGGTTGCGACTGGATTGGTTACAGGTCATGTGCTTACTTGTGAAGACCACCCGAACTCTGACCACTTGCACGTCACAACGGTCGATTTAGGCAATGGTTTGGTTGAACAAATCGTGTGCGGTGCAGCCAATGTGGCTGCCGGACAATACGTCATTGTGGCGACACCTGGGGCTATTTTGCCAGGCAATTTTGAAATCAAACGCAGCAAAATCCGTGGCGTTGAATCGAACGGTATGATTTGTTCCTTAAGAGAACTTGGCATTGAAGATAAATACGTTGAAGACCAATACAAAGACGGCATTTTCTACTATGGTGCCCCTGTACCACTTGGACAAGACCCACTGCCATTTTTGAATTTAAACCAAGATTCGATGGAGTTATCTTTAACACCAAATCGTGCAGACTTGCTGTCTGTTTTGGGTTTTGCCTATGATTTATCTGCAGTCTTGAATAAGAAGTTGGTTTACCATGAAGAAACCCCGTTTGAATCCGAACAATTGAACCCTGTGGTTGTCCAAAATGAAACCCAAGGTTGTTACCGTTATTTCGCAAGAACATTGAACCACATTCAAGTTAAATCTTCTCCTGAATGGTTAAGAGCAGATTTGATCGCCAGTGGCATTCGCCCAATCAACAATGTCGTCGACGTGACCAACTATGTCATGTTACAACTCGGTGTGCCATTGCATGCATTTGACCGTCAAAAATTTGAAACCGATAAAGTCGTCATTCGCGATGCGAAAGCAGGCGAAGAGGTCATCACACTCGATGGCATCAAACGTATTTTAACCGCTAAAGACATCGTCATCACGAATGGTTTATACCCAGTGGCTTTGGCAGGTGTCATGGGCTTAGAAAACACCATGGTTGATAATGAAACGACCTCAATCATCCTTGAAGCAGCCAGTTTCGACCCTAAACGCATCGGTGAAACTTCCAAGCGTTTGGACTTAAGAAGTGACTCCTCCTTGCGTTTCGAACGTGGTATAGATGAAACACGCGTGCGTATGGCAATCAACAAAGCAGCGTCGATGTTGTATGAGCTTGCGAATGCTGAAGTCACCAAAGAGATTGCGTATACAGGCATCCCTTATCCAAAACCAGTCAAAATTGAACTCCATGTAGAAAAGGTCAACAAGCACTTAGGCATTCAATTGTCTAAAGAACAATTACGTGACATCTTAAAACGCTTGAACATCATCCCAGTATCTGAAGATATATATTTGGTACCAAGCTACCGTAATGATTTGAGAATCGAAGCCGATTTGATCGAAGAAGTTGCACGTATTTATGGCTTAAATAACATCCCCATGACTTTACCTAAAACCAATCAATTGGGACATTATTCCAAACGTCAAACCCAAGTATTGAAAATGCGACGCTTATTGAGACACCAAGGTTTCAATGAAGTGTTGAATTACTCATTATTGAAAACGAGTGAAGTCAATCTATTTACATTGCCAAGTGAAGACATCATTTCTGTCCTCCACCCACTGTCAGAAGATAAAAAATCTTTAAGACATTCTCTCATCAATGGCTTGGTTGAAAATGCGAAATACCATACATCAAGACAAATCAACGATCTAAAGTTCTTTGAAGTTGGAAAAGTCTATTACTCCCATGAAGAACCCATCCATATGGCAGGGCTATTGATGGGTGCATACCAACAAATCGCATGGTCAAAACAAGGCGTTGAATCGTCATTTTATGTCTTAAAAGGCATCGTTGACGCCATCCTTAGACACTTCGATCTGGTCGCGACCTATGAAAAACAAACCCAAATTGAAGGGTTCCACCCAGGGGTATGTGCGAACATCCTCATTCAAAACCAAGTGGTTGGTGTGATTGGTAAACTACACCCGAACTTAGAATTAGATGCGTACACATTTGAACTCAGTTTGGAAAAAATCATGACACTGATTGAACCACAACCGAAATTTGAAGTGATTTCAAAATACCCAAACATCACTAGAGACTTGGCATTTGTGGTTGACCAACAAATTGAAGTGGGCAAAATCACCAAACTGATTGAACAAACTGCACGTAAATTCTTGGTAGATTTAAAACTCTTTGACGTATATCGTGACGATAAATTGGGCGAGTCCAAACAATCTTTGGCATACAACCTCACATTCAACAGTAAAGAAAAGACTTTGGAAGCTTCAGATGTCGATAAACTGATGAAGTCAATCATCAATCGTCTCCAATTCGAATTTAAAGCAGAACTTAGAAGCTAAGAAGGCCACCCGCCTTCTTTTCTTTTTCAAGCATAAGGTAGGCAAATAAGCCATTTTAGTGTATAATATCTTTGGTGATAGAATGACAAATATTTATGATTTAAGATTAGAAGCATTGGAGTCGTTTATGGAGAGTCACGGACAAAAGAAATTCCGTGCATCCCAAGTATTCGACTGGATATATAAGAAAAAAGTGGTCACTTTTAAAGAAATGACCAATTTAAACCAAGAAGTCATCGACTTACTGGAAGCAAATTTTGAAATTAAAACTTTAGAGAAGGTCATCGAATCCAAAAGCGTCGATGGTACTGTGAAGTATTTATATGGTTTACAAGATGGTAACCTCATTGAGACCGTTGTGATGAATCACGATTATGGCTATTCCATATGCGTGACTTCACAAGTGGGCTGTAACATGGGCTGCCGTTTTTGTGCATCTGGTATTTTGAAAAAGAAACGCAATTTGACTGCAGGCGAAATCATGAGTCAAATCATCGAGTCTGAACGCGCATATGGTCAACGCATCAGTTATGTCGTGGTCATGGGCATTGGTGAACCGTTCGATAACTACGAACATTTGATGACGTTTTTAACCAACGCCAATTCTCCTAAAGGATTGGAGATTGGTGCGAGACACATCACAGTGTCGACCTGTGGTATCGTACCTAAGATTAAAGAATATGCCGATGAACAACTTCAAATCAACCTCGCCATTTCTTTACACGCACCAAACAATGAAATTAGAAACCAATTGATGCCAATCAATAAAGCTTATCCGATTGAACAAGTGATCGACGCGATTCGTTATTACATGACGAAAACCAACCGTCGTATCACCATTGAATATATTTTAATCGATGAATTAAACGATAAAAAAGAACACGCATACGAACTATTGAAACTCTTGAAAGGTCTCAATGTCTATGTGAATTTAATCCCATACAACGAAGTTACTGAAGCACCATTCAAACGTTCAAAACGTGAAAATCAAGAAGCATTTTATGATGTCTTGAAAAAAGGCGGTATGAACGCGACATTGAGAAAAGAACAAGGCCACGACATCAACGCGGCTTGTGGTCAATTAAGAAGTCAAAATCTATAACGGAGGCATCTTTTGAGAAAGGGTCAAATCATAAAACTCATAGGTGGTTTATATGAACTCATCGATTTGGAGTCAAAAACCATCGTCCAAGCCAAAGCCAGTGGTAAACTGCGTTATCAAAAACTCGATGAATCCTCATCGTTCAATAAATCCATCACAAAAAAGACGAAATTGGAGACGAAAATCGTCCAAGTCAGTCCAAAAGTGGGGGATATCGTTGAATACGATGAAACCGACATCAACCATCCCATCCAAAAGATTGACCCACGTAAAAATGAGCTCAATCGCCCGGATGTCGCGAATGTCGATCAAGTTTTGATTTTAAATGCAGCCATCAAACCCGATTTTAGCTTTAATTTATTGGACCAGTTTTTAATATTGATTGAAAAGGCCCACATCCAACCCATCATCATTGTCTCCAAAATCGATTTGGTGGATGAAAAAACCTTAAAAGACATTCAAAAAGATTTGATGTATTATACGCAAATTGGCTACGATGTTCACTATGTAAACTCTAAACAAAAGATAGGTTTCGATACCTTAGAAGATATTTTTAAAGACAAGATTTCTGTGCTTGCTGGTCAAACTGGGGCAGGGAAATCCACATTTTTAAACGCCTTAATGCCTGATTTAGGGATCAAGACACAAGAGATATCCAAGGCTTTAGGACGCGGTAAACATACCACAAGACACACTGAATTATACGCTTATGCGGGTGGTATGATTGCTGACACACCAGGGTTTTCAAAACTTGAGTTGGATATGTTTGATGCTTTTGAATTGAAGGATTACTTTGTGGAATTTAGAGCACTGTCTGCCAACTGCAAGTTTGGCAACAAGTGCAACCACATCCATGAACCTGGATGTGCTGTCAAAAACAGTGATCAAATACTGACTTCACGCTATCAAAATTATGTAAAATATTACGATGAAATAAAAAATAAAAAAGAGGTATACTAAATGTTAATTGCACCTTCGATATTGACGGCAGACTTCAATCGCTTAGAAGCTGAAATCCAAACCATTCAAACGGCGGATTACTTACACCTAGATGTGATGGACGGACACTTTGTGCCGAACATTTCTTTTGGTCCGCATGTCCTTGGCGGCATTAAGAAAATCACAAACATCCCGTTAGATACCCACCTAATGATCACAAACCCATTGGATTTTATCGATGCCTTTGTAGAAATTGGGTCATCATACATCACAGTACATGTTGAGGCAAACAAAGTTCAAGAATCCATCAACCGCATCAAAGCATCTGGTGTTAAAGCCGGCATCACACTGAAACCTAAAACAAAACTAGAAACACTATACCCTTATTTAGATCAAGTGGATTTGGTCCTCATCATGTCCGTTGAACCTGGGTTTGGTGGTCAAAAGTTTATGGCAGAACAACTGGATAAAGTTAAAGAATTGGTCAGATTGAGAACTGCCTATAAATATAACTATGTGATTGAAATCGATGGTGGCATCAATGGTGAAACAGCGAAACTTGCGAAAGCAGCGGGTGTTGATATCGCTGTGGTGGGGTCTTATGTATTCAATGCGAAAGACAGAGACACAGTCATCGGTTCATTGAGATGAAAATCGCCATCATCAGTCCAACCGTACCAACTAACATCAAAGCACTCATAGAGCCGAAAGATTATTATGTGATTGCTGTGGATGCAGCGGTAGAAGCACTCTTAGAACAAGGGATTGAATACCAATTGGCTGTAGGGGATTTCGACTCATTAAAAAATCCAGATTTACTTCATGGAGAGGTCATTCGATTGAACCCTGTTAAAGACGATTCTGACACCGCTAAAGCGCTTGAAATCGCGTTTCAAATGTCGGATGATGTCATCCTCATCGGGGGTACTTCAGGGGCTAGAAAAGACCATTTTATCGCGAACTTAATGATGTTGGTTAAGTACCCGAAATTGGTCATATTAGATGCTTACAACCGTATATGCATTAAAAGTAAAGGTATACATGCAATCGAAAAAAATGAGTATGATTACTTGTCTGTTTTCGCAGTTGAAAACAGCGTAATCACACTCACCAATGTCAAATATCCTTTAAATCATTATTCACTAAAACAATTTGATCCACTCGGACTGTCCAATGAAATCAACGGGGTTGCAACCCTGAATGTTCATGAAGGAAAAATCATCGTATTCCAGTCTAAAGAAGAATAAAAAAAAAGGCGTTCGGCCTTATTTTTTTTAAGCTCTTGTAAGTGTACCTTTTTTAAGTGCACGCGCAGAAACTTTAACCTTCTTAACATTACCATCTTCATCTATGATTCTGACAGTTTGTAGATTAACTTTCCATGTGCGTCTTGTCGCATTTAAGGCGTGGCTTCTTGTATTACCAAAAGTCGTACCCTTACCTGTTACATAACATTTTGCCATAGTTTCACTCCTTTACTTCGCGCATTAAAACTATACCATACTCAAAAATAAAAAGCAACTGGTTTCAGCCTATTTCGTGCGTAATTATGACTACTTATATTATTATATAGGATTATTTTCTTTTGTCTAGTGAAAAGTAATAATTTCGTACAAAACAAAGGGGGTTTATTTTTAATTCAGTTGTGATATAATAGCGTTGTATCTTGTATACTTGCATCTTCAAAGTAAACATGCTATACTAAAACAGCCTAAAAAACACATTAATTTGACTTTATCTCTTTGAGACCTAAATATATCTAAAACTAAATATCAAGTCAGTTTAATTATCAGGAGGATTAAAATGGCAAACACAATCAGTGGATCACTGTTTAAAAAAATGGTGACCAACGGGGCGATTAACCTAAAGAACAACCACCAAGAAATTAACCACTTAAACGTATTTCCGGTACCGGATGGCGATACAGGCACGAACATGCAAATGACAATGATGGCTGGCATTAAAGAAGTATCCAGCTTAGATTCTAAATCCATCGTGGACGTGTCCAAAATTTTATCCCGTGGGTTATTGATGGGCGCAAGAGGCAACTCTGGCGTTATCTTATCCCAATTTTTCCGCGGCGTTTACTCGGAAATTGCTAAAATTAAGAATGGTTCAGCAACTGTAGATGAATTCATCACAGCTTTAGTCGGCGGCTATCAAATGGCATACCGTGCTGTCATGACACCAGTTGAAGGTACCATCCTAACTGTGGTTAGAGAAGCAGCTGAACATGTATTAAGAGAAAGAAAATCATTGAAGTCTGTTGAAGACGTCTTAAATTGCTATTTAAAACAAGCCAGAGTGTCTTTAGATAGAACACCTGAACTTTTACCTGTATTGAAGCAAGCAGGGGTTGTAGACTCCGGTGGTGCTGGTTTTATTAAGATCATTGAAGGTATGTTGTTAGCGACTCAAGGTCAAACCCTTACCTTACAACAAGAAACTCAAGCTGAAGCACATCACGAAGAAGGCTTTAAAGGACAAAACATTGAAGACTTCAATATTGAATTCGGCTATTGTACAGAATTTATCGTTAAACTACATAATCAAAACGATTTTGATCAAGACGTCTTAAGAAATACCTTATTACAAATGGGCGATTCCTTGGTCTTGGTTCAAGACGAAGAATTGGTTAAAGTACACGTCCATACCAATCAACCAGGTGTTGCCATTACTTTAGGTCAAAAATATGGTGACCTTCAAACCATGAAAGTTGAAAACATGAGACTTCAACATGGTGCTGTGGTTGAAAGTATTCATGAACATGACCATAATCATGATCATAAAGAAGAAACAAACTTCCAAGCAGTCAAAGAAACTAGATCCAAATACGGCATCATTTCCGTATGCTTCGGTGATGGTATCAAACAAGCCTTTAAAGAACTTGGTGTAGATTACATCATCGATGGTGGTCAAACCATGAACCCACCAACAGAAGAGTTCATTAAAGCAGTCAAGGCAGTCAATGCCGAAAATGTCATTATTTTACCTAATAACTCAAACGTTATCCTATCGGCTGAACAAACCTTAGCGTTATGCGAAGACCAAAATATCCGCGTTTTAAAGACAAAGAGTATTGGCCAAGGTTATGCTTCATTGATGGTATTCGATAACACCCAAGAAATGGACGATAACGTCGAAGCGATGTCAGAAATCGTTGCTAATATGGTTACAGGCGAACTCACTTACTCAGTCAGAGACACCGAAATGAATGGTGTGAAGATTGCGAAAGGCGATTTCATTGGTATCACCAAAGGCAAGATCGTGGTATCTTTACCAGATCGTGTTGAAGCGATTCATGGTTTACTCGACCAAATCATCAAAGAAACCTCAGAAATTGTAACCTTATTCTATGGTAAAGATGTATCTGAAGATGAAATTACTGAAGTCAAGAAGTACAT
>JAEZHT010000079.1 GCA_023436805.1 Bacillota bacterium | reverse complement strand
GTGAAGGTTTATATCGCCTATTCATGCGTACAGATTTCTCCAAGGAAGAAAACGTTAGACGTTTCGCCAGACAGCTCAGAAGTTATGGCGTGGATGAAGCACTCAGAAAAGCCGGTGTTCAATCGGGTGACAACGTGCGCGTCTTTGAGTACGAATTCGAATTTACCGATTAATCGTCTATTTTACACACTTTCAATTGTTGAAAGTGTGTTTTTATTTTATAATAAGGGTAAGGAGAACGTGATTATGAAATTAAATATCGTAACAAACATCGTACCAAATGAAAAAATGCGTATTTTCATCGTTCATGGGATTGCTGAACATGTCGGTAGATATGATCATGTCGTTGCTTTTTTAAACGACAAAGGGTATTCCGTCGTTCGTTTTGATTTGAGGGGTCATGGTAAGTCGGAAGGCAAACGTGGCTACATCCGTTCCTATCGAGATTACTTAGATGACGTCACTACTGTATTCAATTTACACAAAGGCAAAAGAAACATTTTATTCGGTCATTCGATGGGGGCATTGATTACACACCTTTATATGACCCAGGACAATGGATTTGAAGCTTCAATCACCAGTGCTGGACCAACCTGGTACATCAAAGATGTGCAATTTGTCCGTTACATTGGATTTAAATATTATGGGTTCCTACAAGTTAAAAACAATTTGGCACGCAATATGTTGTCACACATCGAAAAAGTGGAAGACGATTACATGCGTGACCCATTGGTACTCAAAAAGTATTACATTAATTTGATTGGTGAAATGTTTGTTAAAGGGGTTAAGCACTTAAATAATAACCTCATTTATCACAACAAACCGATTTTGATGTTCCATGGTGAATTGGATAAGATTGTGCCTGTTGAGTTTTCAAAACGTCTGTTTGAATTGTTATCACAACCAGACAAGACCTTGAAAATCTATCCAAATGATTGGCACGAAACCTTGAATGAACTCGACCGTGAAGACGTCATGAATGATGTCGTCGCTTGGTTAGATAAACGCATATAATACAAAATCCGCCTATTAGACTGTGTCTATTGGGCGGATTTTTTTAATGGATTAATTTGTTTTGCTTGATCGCCCAAGCGTGTTTTGCTTGGCGTTTACGACGTTGGATGACTTTGGAAGTCTCACGTCTGAGCGGGTATTTCAACAAGTGTTCTTTCAACATCAAGTATTTAATCTTTCGATTACAAACCACATCGGCACGTTTGGCATGGCGGGTCATTTGAAGTTTCATGACTTCAATATCAAATTGGTATTGTCCAATCGCGCGGTGTGATTTCAAGCGGCTTTGGTTGTGATTTTCTTGTATGCGGGTGCGTGCAAGCGCATCTTTTTCGGCATAGAATGCGATTTTCTCATCGAATACTTGGGTAGCTTGTTTGATATCGGCATCCACGGCGTACACTTTCTTAGAAAGTTCTTTAAACGTCACCGCGTTTTGATTGTCAATTTCCAAATTACTGGCTTTGAATTTTGCTTCAAGTTCTGTAGTGACACTTTCGGTATTCGTTTTGGTAGCCATCAATAGCGTTTCACGACGTTCTACGGCTTGTTGATACGCTTTTAGGCCTGCATTGGATTTATCGTTGTGTTGTTCGATGAAGTGGGCATGCGCCAAATCAATACCTTTGAGTTGTGACTGTAGCTGACGCTGTTGAACTTTAGTGAAAGATTGTCGGTAATTTTCGAGTTCACGTAATTTTTCTGTCATCTTTTGAACTCGTTTATTTAAAGTATCAGCGATATTGTGTTGGGTGAGATCAAACGCGTTTTCATACTCCTTCATGATACGGTGTTGTTCATAACGTATTTGATTGAATTGTTGATCACACAAAGCGATGCCTTTTTTGTGATAACTTAAAAAATGGGTACGGGTTTTGACCGCCTGTTTGGACAAACGGATGTAAGAAGTAGAGAATACTTTTTCCAAGATAACTTCTTGATCGAGTTCATTCAACACCGTTTTTGTTTGTGAAAGTAGGTCATCATTGGTTTTGAGAATCAAAGCGGTCAAGGCTTCAATCGCATCGATCGAGTCATAGTAGACACGGCCTTCTTCATACTGAGAACGGTCGAGATTTTTTTCTCTAATCTCTCGTGTTTTTTCAATCTTAACCAACATCATTTCCAATGGCTTGTGGTTTTTATCGAGACTTTGCATCTCTTTATTGGTCTTACGGATTTGTTCTTGAATGTGTTTGATCAAGTCTTTATTTTTATGGATTTCTTTGTTTAAAGTAGCCAACTCATTCTTTAAATTACGTGCTGTTTTTCGTTGCTGTTTGGAAATCAAACGCGATGAAATACGTGAAATTTGTTCATAGATTAACGCTTTGGTTGACTCAATGTTGGCATTTTCATTTTGTAAATGAGCGATTTGTTGGAATAAATCAGCCCCTTTAGCACGTAAGGACTTCAATTGTTCATCCAACATCGCGATTTGTTCTACATAGAGTTTGTGTTCAGATTCATAGTCACTGATGATGGATTCTTTTAAATTCATGTATTTAAACGCGGTCAGTTCATTGATTTTTTCTTGATAATATGCCGTGGTTTCGGTTTCAAGTTGTTCAATAAGTTCTGTTTTTAACGCGGTTTGATCTTCTAAAATGGCGTGAATGTATTTCAAAGAACCGCGCCATTGTTGAATCGAAGATGTTTGGAAGATGTCTCTTAGTAACAATAAGATGTTCTCATATTCATTTTGCATAACCAATAGCATTTGGAAGTAGATGTCGAACATACGTTTTTGACGTTGTGTTTCATTCATGCTGGTATCCAAAATACGTTTGGCTTTTCGAATCCCGATCTCTTTGGTATGACGGCTCTTTTCAAGTTCAACTTGTGAATCGTATTCTATCAACGCTTTAGATTCCTGAACTTCGATGATTTGTGAAAGTAATTTTTGAGAGAATGAAATCATCTTTTGTTCAAACATGCGGATTTCTTTGGCTTTATCTTGTTCAAATAAGTACCCTTTTTCACGCTTTTGATATTGCATTTCATGTTGTTTCTTACGTTCTTCAAATAGTTCTCGATGACCGGTTAAACTGTTTTTGGCATATTCCATGTCCAAATAAGCGACCACATTGGTGCGCTTGATGTCATAGTCATGCTTGAGTATGATCTTGTTTTTTTCGTGTTTTAAGGTATTTTCATCGATGGTGGATACATAGTTTAGTTTACGTTCATCGAGTGAAAATAATTGCTTGTAGTGGTTATTTTCGAGGGTACGGTAATTCATTTCAGCGTCATGAACTTCCCGTGCTAACAATACCATCGCTTCATAAGGATAGATATTTAACCCTTGTTGTTCTCGCAACACTTGGTTTTCGATGAATAAGCGTTTTTCAAGCATCTTATTTTGATCGGTGAGTTTTAACCACTCTTTATCAAACTCATATTTGTGTTTACGTAATTCTTGTTCTTTGAAACGTTCAGCAATTCTGCGTTTGAGACGATAGATTTCTTGAGTTTTGATGAATTCAAACTCGTGGGCTAACAACTCACTTTGATGACGCTTTTGTCTCATTCTGTTTTGAATGGCTGTGTCTTTGATGGCCTGTTTGGCTTGTAATTCAAGGCTATTTTTTTCTTTGATGTAGTTTTTATTGATTTCACCTAAACGCTCCAAGTAATCTGGCGATTCTTTAGACAACTCCAAACGGTGTTGTTGTGTCATCTTCTCAAGTGCAATCAATTGTTGATTGATCTGTTCTTTCGCATTCGCAAGCTTCGAGTTGTGGACTGTGATGTCACGAGAGAAGTTACGAATGATTTGGTCTTTGGTCGATTCGTAATTGACTTTCAATTGATCCAAACGAGCATCGTACTTGATCAATTCATCCTCAAACTCATCGCGCGTCAAACGGTCTTTATCTTGATAGGATTGTTTGAGCGCATCCATGGCTTGTTGGATACGTTCGATTTCAGTTTGAATATCGGACTCTTGTTGACCCATGATTTTTTGGTATTTCTTTTGAATATCACGAATTTTTTGATTGAATTTGATTGTGACGCGATTAAATACCGTTTTGATTTTTAAAATAGACTCATCAAAATCGGTTTGTTCAGATTGTTTCTTGGTTTGAATGGTTTGAATTTCAGTACCCAAACGCACTTGTCTGGCTTGGTCTGCAGCCTTGTTGTCTTTCAACTCATTTTCATAACGCTTTTCGATGTCTTTCAGCGTTTGTTCTTTGATTTTTTCAATGTCATCGATGGCTTTTTGGTAAGCCACTTTTTCTTGTTCATACTCAAAATCGAGTTCTTGATGACGTTGTTTCATCTCTAATAGTGCTCGATAGATGTTAATGTTCGTCTGTTGGGTTTGACGTTGGAAAGTGAGGTGAATTTCAGTGAGTTTCTTATTGGCTTCAATGTTTTCATTGACCACTTGTTGTTTGAATTGTTTTAAGGTGTCGGCGTAATTTTCATCGAGTTGGTGTAAGGATTCTTGATGTGATTTGTTGATCTCAGATAATTGAATAGAATAATCTTTGGTATATCGAATGAGTGAATTCTCATATTGTCTGTTGAGTTCGGTGATTTGATCGTATAGATTTTCAAGTGATACACGGGTCGCTTTGAGTTGATGTGAGGTTTCATTGGTGATGGCGTAAGCGGTTAAGACATCACGAAAAAGCGTATCAAAACGCGCTTTTTGTTTAGATTCATAATTTTTAGCGTTTATTTTACTCAAATAAACCACCTCTAATTCTTGTTTATTATACCATAATAAAGCCATCATTTGGTATAATCAAACTGTAAAGGAATCGATTATGAAGAAAAAAACCTCAAAAATACAATTTCATTTGGATGAAACGACCCATTTGGTCATGAAAGATCAAAAACATTGGGTTTCAAAGGTGGATGCGAAAGCACGGTACGATACCCACAACAATGGTGAAGATAATTTAGAATATATTGCATATCAAAAACGTATTTTTGACGATTTCATCGGTATATATTTAAAGCCAGGCACAGCCATGGATTATGGGTGTGGTGAAGGGGCAGTACTCAAACAATTTATCCCGAATTTGGCTTTATACGATTTGTTTTATCACAATGATCCAAACATTTTAGAACAGACCTATGATAACATCATTTTGATTGAGGTTGTCGAGCATTTTGAACAACCTATGGCTGACTTTAAACGATTGGAAGCATTGTTAAACCCAGGGGGTAGACTTATCATTCAAACCCAGTTTTATGAGGATTTTGACAACATCCATCAATGGTGGTATGTCAGAGATGAAACCCATGTGGCTTTTTATCATCTTAAGACATTTGAAGTGATTTGTGAACGCCTTGGTTTTAAGCTGATATATAACGACAACAAATCACGGGTTGTGCTTGAAAAACCCGTTTTATAAAATAAAACATGGTATAATGGTTTTGTTATTGAGGTGATTTTTTTATGTATGCATACATCATAGGCACGATATCAGAAATTGAACCAACCAACGTCGTTTTAGACAATCAAGGCGTGGGTTATTTGGTGGTTGCTCCTAACCCCTATATATATAAATTAGGTGAAACAGTCAAAATGTATTTGCACCACCATGTGCGTGAAGACCAAGATACCTTATATGGTTTCGATACCAAAGAAGCGAGAAATCTATTTGAAGATTTGATCAGTGTCTCAGGCATTGGTCCCAAGAGTGCATTATCGATTTTAGCTTCCGGTAAGCCGGATCAAATCGAATATGCCATTGAAAATCAGGACGTCAAGTTCTTAACCAAGTTTCCTGGCATTGGTCCGAAAAGCGCTCAACAAATCATCTTAGATTTGAAAGGTAAATTGGACAAAAAAGCCTTAGATATCACCACCAACCATAAAGATGAGGTACAAGAAGCTTTGATGGCGCTTGGGTATTCAGCATCTGAGTTACGCAAAGTCATCAACAAATTAGACCCAGCACTGTCCACTGAAAAACGCATCAAACAAGCCCTTCAACTCTTAATAAAGTAGGTATTTTATGAAAAATGATGAACGCATCATCTCCTCGCTCGCGATGAAAGAGGATGAAGATCAAACGTTAAGACCCCAGAAATTAAATGAATATATCGGACAAAAAGACATCAAAGAAATGCTCGATGTCTATATTAAAGCCGCCCTCAAACGTGAAGAAACCATCGACCATATTTTGTTTTATGGTCCCCCAGGCTTAGGTAAAACCACCCTCGCCCAAATCGTTTCTAATGAGATGGGTGTGAACATGAAAGTGACGTCTGGACCAGCCATTGAACGCAGTGGTGACCTCGCTGCGATTTTAACATCCCTCGAACCAGGCGATGTTTTATTCATCGATGAAATCCACCGGTTACCACGGGTTGTGGAAGAAGTATTGTATGCAGCGATGGAAGATTATGTGATCGATATCGTGATTGGTAAAGACCAACAATCGCGTTCCATCCGCATCGATTTACCCCCATTCACACTGATTGGAGCAACCACTCGTTTTGGTGATTTATCCGCACCATTACGCGACCGTTTTGGCGTGGTCATGAGATTATCTTTTTACAATCAAGAAGAACTTGGCCAAATCATCAAACGCACATCCAGTGTGTATAAAACAGAAATTAAAACCAACGCCATCCTAGAACTCGCGAAGCGCTCACGTGGCACACCACGTATCGCGAACCGCTTATTTAGACGTGTACGAGATTTTGCTGAAATCATTGGCGATGGGGTCATCACATTAGAAATAACGAACCATGCTTTGGAAAAATTAGGCATATCCTCCAATGGGTTAGACCATACCGATAAACGCTATTTGTCTGCCATCATTGACAAGTTTGCTGGTGGACCCGTCGGACTAGAATCGATCGCAGCGACCATCGGTGAAGAAATTACCACGGTCGAAGATGTGTATGAACCTTATCTTTTACAAGAAGGCTTCATCAAGCGTACCGCCCGTGGTCGAATCGCCATGCAAAAAAGTTATGATGCTTTAGGCAAAAAATATTTAAAAGGATTATTTGAAGAATGAAAACAGCCGATTTTGATTTTGAATTACCAGAACGTTTAATTGCACAGCACCCCTTGAAAAACCGTGACGAGTCACGGCTTTTTATGGTCAATCGAAAAACCAACGCATTTACCCATACCAAATTCAGCCAAATCATCGATGAACTCAGTGAAAACGATGTGTTGGTGGTCAATAATACCAAAGTCATGCCTGCGCGCTTGATTGGGGTAAAAGTCGATACCAACGCGGTCATTGAACTCTTATTACTTGAACAACACGAGTCTATTTGGGACGCTCTTGTCAAACCTGGCAGACGTGTCAAAGTCGGTACCAAAATCAGTTTTGGTGGCGGTAAATTGATCGCGACATGTGTCAAAGAAAAAGAAGAAGGCATCAAGTCCTTCATCTTCAGTTTTGAAGGTATTTTTTATGAAGTGTTGGATGAACTGGGTGAAATGCCGCTGCCACCATACATTCATGAAAAACTCGAAGAAAAAGACCGTTATCAAACGGTTTATGCGAAAGAAATTGGCAGTGCCGCTGCGCCGACTGCTGGACTTCATTTTACCCAACCTTTGTTAGAAAAAATCAGACAAAAAGGGGTAGAAATCATTGAAATTACCTTGCATGTCGGGTTAGGTACATTTAGACCCACTTCGACCGATACCATTGAAGATCATCACATGCATGAGGAATTGTATCAAATTACTGAAAAAGCAGCAGCACGTCTTAATGAAGCGAAGCAAAAACAAAAACGGATTGTTGCTGTTGGGACCACCACAGTCCGAACACTTGAAAGTAACTACACCACACAGTTTAACCCAGGGATTTATCGCACCAGTATTTTCATCTATCCAGGGTATACATTCAAAACCATTGGTGCGTTGATTACCAATTTTCACTTGCCAAAATCGACTTTGATTATGTTGGTATCCGCTTTCTCCAATCGAGAATTGATATTAAAAGCGTATAATGAAGCAGTTAAACAACAATACCGTTTCTTTTCATTCGGAGACGCCATGTTTATTCAATAAAAAATCCATGCTTTCGGGCATGGATTTATGTTTTTTATAAGATGAAATGTGTGATGAACGCAATCAAACCAACGCTCACACAGTAAACCCCAAAATACAATAAATGCTTGATTTGAAGCCGTTTCATGACGAAGAAAGCAGCGATATACGTGGTCACCAATGTAAATACGAACGCCAGTCCATATCCGATGATATCGATCGACTCAGCTTGTTCAGCCAAATCAATGATGGACAGTAGTGATGCTGGAATCGAAACGATGATATAGCACAAAAATGAAAACTTCAATAACGATTTTAAAGACAGACGTTGTGATAAACCACCAATGATGGTTGAACCACTGCGTGATACGCCTGGAAAAATGGCGATGGCTTGTGTCAAACCAATGAATAAGGCATCTTTATACCGTACATCATCGTGGGTTTCGACTTGATTTCTGGATTTATAAATGACCAACAACAATGTACCTGTGAGCATTAAAGCCAATCCGACAAACCATAAACTTTTAATTGAACCGACCCAATCTTTGAGGATGAAACCGAGTATGCCAATTGGAATCACCGCAATCAACAATTTGATGACATATAAGAAGTCATCTTTCGCAGCTTTGTCTTTTTTAAAGAGGAATCGCCACGTTTGTGAAATTAAACGCCAAATATCTTTGTAAAATAACACCATCATCGCGATGAGTGAAGCCATGTTGGTGAACATTTCAAAGGCTAATCCGGGTTGTTTTAAATCAAATATATACTGAAAAAGAACCAAATGACCCGATGAAGAAATGGGTAGAATCTCGGTGATGCCTTGTATAATGCCCAATAAAATGTATTTAATCCAGTCCATAATCATATGCCACACCTCAAAAAATAATACATAATAAATATACCACATTAAACGTATAATTGCTTGTAAAAAAAAGGTTCACCACGTATAATCATAATGAAGGGGTGTTCACATGTTAGCCACTTATCAGTTCGATACTTTTACCATCATCGGTGTGATTGCGATTGCATCACTCGTGGTGTTGATCAGTCTCAATGCCTATTTAAAAAAACACAAACCCAAATTATTTGACCGTCAAGCGATTGAACCCACATTCATTATATCGCTTAAGAACGCCTTTGGTTTTGATAATTTAGTTCAAATATCCGTCGAACATGAACGGGTAAAATTCACGGTTAACAACATCAAAACTGTGAATTTTGAAGCATTGAAAACCCTGTCCAATACAGGGGTGTTTGTCAAAGGTAAAGACATCACGATGACCTTTGATTATGAACCAAAACGCATTAAAGAACAATTGGAAAAAGGAGCATAAAACGATGGAAAAATCATTTAGAGTTATCGCAGAAAATGGGATTCATGCCAGACCTGCCACCAACTTAGTTACTTTAGCAAACCGTTTCAAATCCGATGTTTGGCTGATTGCGAACCAAAAAGCTGTAGACATGAAATCCATCATGGGCGTGATGTCCTTGGGCATCTATCGTCACGCAGAGTTTACCATCCGTGTCATCGGTGAAGATGAAGCCTTGGCAATCGAAGCGTTAACCGAATTATTGATTAAGGATAATTTAGGGTTACCACTCGATGTCTAAGTTTAAAACAGTCATTGGCGGGTTCTTCATTGGATTGGCCAACATTATCCCAGGGGTAAGCGGTGGTACCATGGCCGTCATTTTTGGTATCTATGAAACGCTTATCAACGGGATATTATCAATATTTAAAACGCCACTTAAAACCATCAAAGTACTTTATCCCATCCTTATAGGCTTGGCGCTAGGGATTGTCTTTGGGGTTTTTGTTATCGATTTGGGGTATCGTGAAGTACCCTTACTCACCACGTTAATATTCATCGGTTTGATTCTCGGTGGGGTTGAATCCATTTATAAGAAAATCCAACATAAAGATGTTGCCCATGCCCTAATATTTGGGATTGCGTTTGTGTTGATGGTAGTATTACCAATCTTTAAGTCCAATATCACCGTACACACCGGATGGGTGTATTACTTGATGTTACTCTTGGTGGGATTCATCGCTGCAGGCACGATGATTGCCCCTGGCATCAGTGGGTCATTGGTCTTATTATTGTTGGGTTATTATGCCCATGTTTTATCGTTGGCTAAAGGTGCCATCGAATCGGTACTTACCTTTGATTTCGTCACTTTATTTGAATTACTACCTGCCATTTTGGTGTTTTTAATCGGCGCAATCATCGGTTTAGTTGTTTTCTCAAAAGTCATTTCAATCATCATGAAATCGTATGAATCGTTGTTTTATGCCGGAATATTAGGGTTATTACTATCTAGCCCAATTTCGGTGTTAACGATGTTACATCAAACCAACCCCCTCCAATCGTTTGGATGGGTAGAAATACTCTTGGGTATTATTTTGTGTATAGGAGCTGCATACGGGTCGTATGTAATTATTAAAAACAGTGAGAACTAAAAAAGTCAAACAGGCTTATGACGCCATCCATGAATCCAATTTAATCATCACGACGCCAGAAAAGATCAAAGTGTCTTTGCCCTTGGTATTAGAAGTAGGCAGTGGGAAAGGCAAATTCATTACAGAATTGGCCAAATTATACCCAAACTTACACTTTGTGGCATTTGAAAAAGACATCAATGTTTGTTACCGTATATTGGAGAAACAAGCAGCCTTAATGTTGCCGAATTTAACCATTGTGCAAGATGATGCCAATGCATTATTAGAATACTTTGAACCGAAATCGGTATCCAAGATATACTTAAACTTCAGTGACCCTTGGCCAAAGAAACGTCACCATAAGAGACGCTTAACGGCACAAACCTATTTACGTATGTATGAAACCATTTTGATAGAAGGTGGGGAACTCGAATTCAGGTCTGATTTTGAACCACTGTACATGGATTCCCTAGAATATTTGATGTCTTCACGATTTGAAGTCTATTGGGCAAATACCCAATGTGACGAACGTGAAGCCGTCTCTGAATACGAAGAAAAGAAACGAAAGGAAAGCCCAATCTTTGGGTTTAAGGCAAAACTAAAATGATTAAAATTGATCCAATTTATGAAAAATTGATGAATGCGCTTGGGATTTCTGCGTATGAACACAATGTCTTCCAAATCATCGTGAATGAAATGCGCAAGTACCCAAAATACGACATTGAAGTCGATAATTTGGGTTCAATTTTCGCAGTCAAAAAATCAAAAGTTGCAAATGCGAAAACGGTGATGATTGCCGGTCATATGGATGAAGTCGGATTGATGATTTCAGACATTTTACCAAACGGCGCAATCAAAGTCATCCCGATTGGTGGGTTGGTTGCAGAAGTATTCATTTCTCAAAAATTATACGCTGAAACCAAAAAAGGCTTAATTCCTGGCATCATCGGTTCCGTACCACCCCATTTATCGAAAAATCAAGCAGCAGATTTTCCAGATTTGATTTTTGATATTGGTGCGAAATCCAAAGAAGATGTCTTACAAGCGGGCATCGCCGTTGGCGATATGGTTTTACCTAAAAATGATTTTGAACTCAATTTTGATGGGACAAAAGCGATGTCTAAAGCGGTTGATAACCGTTGGGGTTGTGGCATGGCTTTAGAAATCATTCGCGATTTCCACGACATCGATTTACCGTTTAATTTGGTAGTCGGCGCTACCGTTCAAGAAGAAGTGGGCTTACGTGGTGCAGGGACATCTGTGTTCAAATTCAAACCAGATTTTTTCCTAGCTTTAGATGCTTCACCATTAAACGATTTAGCGGATCAAAAAGCCTCTGGTAAAATGGGTGATGGATTCCTCATCCGTTTATATGACCCAAGAAATATCATGGCACCACGCCTTTTCAATTACTTTAAAGATTTGGCGGCTTCACAATCGATTAAACACCAAGTGTATATCGCTAAAGGTGGGACTGACGCTGCTAGAGCACTCGATTCCAACGAAGGTATCATCGCGACCACCATTGGCTTACCTGCGCGCTATATTCATTCTACTGTAGCGATGTTTGATCTATCCGACCACCAATCTGCTTGGTTGATGGTACGTGCCTTACTCAAAGACTTAACCAACGAGAAAATTGCGAAACTTCAAAATCCACTGTTATAATAAAGTATAGGAGGGTTTACTATGGCATACAAAATATTGTCCAATGGTGTGAAAATGCCAATGCTTGGTTTAGGGACATTCAAAGTCACTGAAGGCGAAGCGTATGATACGGTTTTAGAAGCACTTAAATTGGGGTATCGTCACATCGATACCGCTCAAATTTATGGGAATGAAGCATCGGTTGGTAGAGCAATTCACGATTCCGGCATCCCAAGACAAGACATCTTTGTTACAACCAAATTATCACCCATCAACTTAGGGTATGAAGAAGCGAAAAAAGAGCTCAAGATTTCATTAGAAAAACTCGGTTTAGATTATGTTGACTTATACTTAATCCACTGGCCGAGCCCGTCGAATGCTTTAAATCAAGCGACTTGGCGTGGGATGGAAGAAGTCTATGAACAAAAACTTGCACGTGCGATTGGGGTATCTAATTTCAAAATCCATCACATGGATGCGTTATTGAAAACGGCTAAGATTGTACCGATGGCCAACCAAATTGAGTTACATCCAGGTTTATACCAATTGCCTACCCAAATGTATTTGAATGAAAAGAACATCGCGTTGATCTCTTATGGCCCGTTCATGAAGGGCGAAGTGTTCCTTGAAGACGGTCCATATTACAATGTATTAAAAGGCATCGCGGATAAATATCAAAAAACGATTGCACAAGTCATCATCGCTTGGGGCATCCAACGCGGCATCTTGATGATTCCTAAATCAGTCACACCAAAACGGTTGAAAGAAAACCTTGAAGCCAAAGATTTGAAGTTGACCGCAGAAGAAATCGCGTCGATTAATCAACTCAATCGTGGACGTCGTGTATACACCGACCCAGACAATAATTCATTTGTCAAACAAGCATAAATGCACCCAAGCGGTGCATTTTTTTTGCATTTTTTATGAAAAGTGTGAATGGTGTTTATAAAATCCTCCCTTCTTTAGAAGAGGCTTCAAAATGGTCGCTTTTTTGGAGGCATTTATAAACGCTTTTTTGAACTTTCTGAAAAACGGTTACAAAAATTGTTATGAAACCGTTGACAGGTTTTATTTTCCATGATAAAATTAGGTGTATTTAAACGGTGTCCGCATATACGGACGACAAAAATGAACGAATACTGATCACCATTTCTGGGAGGATTTTATGGATAGATTATCAAGGGTCATTAGACCTTTTCCAAAACGACCGATTAAGGTTGTTCAATTTGGAGAAGGTAATTTTCTACGTGCATTCGTAGACCCTTTTATTCAAACGTTGAATGACCAAGGTTTGTTTGATGGCAACGTCGCTGTCATCCAACCGATGCCACAAGGCAGAGTTAGAGATTTAGAACAACAAGACGGTTTATACACACTGATTTTAGAAGGCCTTGAACAAGGTAAAGTCATCTCAGAACACAAAATCATCGATGTCTTATCTGAATTTATCGACCCTTACACGCAATATCGAAACTATTTGGATTTAGCTGCTTCACCCATTTTAACCACTGTGGTATCGAACACCACAGAAGCGGGCATCGCATTCATGGCTGAAACCATTCACTTCAATCAATGCCCAACCTCATTCCCTGGCAAACTACTCGCCTTCCTACGCATGCGTTTTGAAGTATTCGCAGGTGCTAAAGAAGCGGGATTAGATATATTGGCTTGTGAACTCATCGACGATAACGGTCAAACCCTTAAGAAAGTATTGATTGAGATGGCGCGTTATAACAACATGAGTGAAACATTCATTCAATGGATGATCACCGCCAATCGCTTTTACAACACCTTGGTTGACCGCATCGTTCCGGGTTATCCAAAACAAGATGCACCACGTTTGGAATCAGAATTTGGTTATTTAGATCATTCAATGGTCAAAGGGGAAATCTTCCACTTCTGGGTCATTGAAGGTGAAAAAGGCTTGAATCAACGTTTACCATTCGACCAAGCTGGATTGAATGTCTATTTTGTAGATGTGCTCAAACCTTATAAAGAACGCAAAGTGAAAATCTTGAATGGTTCACATACGGCTTTGGTTCCAATCGCCTACCTCTGTGGTATCGATACCGTCAAAGAAGCAGTGACTGACCCACAAGTCGGCAAATTCATTCAAAACCTCATTTGGCAAGAAGTGATTCCAACCATCGATTTACCACAAGCCGACATGGAAAAATTCGCCCAAGCGGTCTTGGAACGTTATTTAAACCCATTTGTTAGACATGAACTCATGAGTATCGCATTGAACTCGATGAGTAAATATAAATCTAGAATTTTACCAAGCGTCTTGAATCAACTCGATCATGGTAAGTTCCCTAAGCTACAATTATTCAGTTTGGCAGCCAACATCGTATTCTATCGTGGTAAACGTAACGAAGAATCGATCAAGCTTCAAGATGACCCACAATTTTTAGAACTATACCAACAATTATGGTCTAAAGGCAATGTCAATGAAGTGGTTCAAACCGTATTGGGTTTAGCCCATTGGGAAACCAGTCGTTTGGTTCAAACAGACGTGATCAACTATGTGAATCAAAATGTGGAAGCCATCCTCCAATTGGGTATGAGAAACGCTTTACAACACGTATTGGAGGCTTAAGCTTTGAAACAAACACCATTTCTAATCATCCACAACGATGACAATGTGATGATTGCTTTGATGGATTTAAAACAAGGTCAAGTGGTGAATGATATCACCTTGACTGAAGATGTTTTAAAAGGCCACAAAATCGCACTTAAAGATATCCATGCAGGCGAAGACATCATCAAGTATGGATTTCCGATTGGACATGCCACCCAAGATATTAAAACAGGTGCGCATGTACACGTACACAACTTGTCCACCAATTTAAACGACGTACTCGACTACGCGTACACCCCACAATATGAAACCTATGAAGTCAAACCTAAAAATCGCGACATTTATGTGTATCGTAGAGGTAACGGCGAAGTCGGTATCCGCAATGAGCTGTGGATCGTCCCCACCGTGGGTTGTATCGTAGGTCAAGCCAAACAACTATCTGACTTGTTCATGAATGAAGTCAATCCAGGACCAGAATTCGATGGTATTCACCTATTTGGACACCAATTTGGCTGTTCACAAATGGGCGATGACCATGAAAATACCAAAGAGACGTTACAAAACATCTCGAAACACCCCAATGCCGGCGCAGTCTTGGTATTAGGGTTGGGTTGTGAAAACAACCAAGTCAAAGCATTTAGAGAGTCTTATGGCGATTATGATCCCAACCGTGTGAAGTTCTTAGTCATGCAAGAAGTTGAAGATGAACTCGAAGCGGGATTAACTGTGCTTAAAGAACTCTATGATGCAATGAAAGACGATCGTCGTGTGAAAGCCGACATCTCTGAATTACGCATTGGTCTTAAATGCGGTGGGTCTGATGGTTTGTCAGGCATCACAGCGAACCCATTGTTAGGCAAACTTTCTGATTACATCACCCACCATGGTGGCACCACCGTGTTGACGGAAGTACCTGAAATGTTTGGTGCAGAAAAGATATTGATGAGACGCTCTAAAGACCAAGCCGTGTTTGAAAAAACCGTCAAACTCATCAATGATTTCAAAGCGTATTACAAAAAGAACAACCAAGTCATTTATGATAACCCGTCACCGGGCAACAAAAATGGTGGTATTTCCACTTTAGAAGATAAATCACTCGGTTGTACACAAAAAGCGGGATTATCGATGGTTTGTGATGTCTTAGGACAAACCGAAAGACTCAAAACCAAAGGCTTAAACCTCATCAGTGCCCCGGGCAATGACTTAGTATCGGTCACCACCTTAGGGATGAGTGGTTGTCAACTCGTCTTATTCTCCACCGGTCGTGGCACCCCATTTGGTGGATTCATTCCAACCATCAAGGTATCGACCAACTCAGAAATTTATAAGAAGAAACCCAACTGGATTGATTTCAATGCAGGCAGCTTGACTGAAGGCGTCGATATGGATACCCTACTTGAACAATTCATCGATTTCATCATTGAAGTGGTCAATGGGCAAAAAACCAGAAATGAAATCAATCATTTTAGAGAAATAGGTATATTTAAAACAGGTGTCATCCTATAAGGAGGAATCACATGAATACATTTATGAATAAAGACTTCATGCTCAGCAATGCGGTCGCGAAAAAACTTTATCATGAATATGCTTCAAACATGCCCATCATTGACTACCACTGTCATTTAAACCCAAAAGAGATATATGAAAACAAGCCATTTGATAATTTATCGAAGGTTTGGTTGGGTGGCGACCACTACAAATGGCGCTTGATGCGTGCCAATGGGGTAGATGAATCCTTCATTACTGGCAATCAACCGGATTATGATAAGTTTTACAAATATGCCGAAGTGATGCCTTATTTGGTCGGTAACCCACTGTACCACTGGAGCCACTTAGAATTACGTCGATTCTTCAACATTGAAACGTTATTGTCACCGAAAACCGCTAAAGCGATTTACGATGAAGCCAACCATCAATTGAAGCAAATGACACCGAAAAAGTTCATCGAAATGAGCAACGTCAAATTGGTTTGTACCACAGACGACCCAATCGATGATTTGAAATACCATGAATTATTGGAAAAAGAAGCGAATGCTTTCAAAGTCAAACCGGCATTCAGACCCGATAAGGCCATCAACATTGAACTTTCATGGTTCAATGATTGGTTGAATCAATTGAGTGCAGTCGTTGGATTTTCAATCGACACCATTGAAGATTTGATGAAAGCTTTGAACCAAAGAATGGATTACTTCCATGACCATGGGTGCCGTTTATCGGACCATGGGTTGGATTCGATTCATTTCCAAGACACCAATGATGAAGAAATAGACCTCATATTCAAACGTGCCAGAGCCAAAGTGACTTTGCACAAGGATGAGGTAGAAAAATATAAAGGATACATGCTCGTATTTTTAGGTAAAGCTTATCACCAACGTGGTTGGGTTCAACAATACCACATTGGGGCACTTAGAAATAACTCCAAACGTATGTTACAAACCTTAGGACCAGATACTGGGTATGATGCCATCAACGATGAATTAATTGCCAAACCATTATCTCGCATCCTAGATGCTTTAGACCATCACGATCAATTGCCAAAAACCATCATTTACGCCCTCAACCCACGTGACCATGAAGTCGTCGTGACGTTGATGCAAGCCTTCCAAGATGGTAAAACCCCAGGTAAACTCCAATGTGGGTCTGCATGGTGGTTCAACGATACGATTGATGGCATGAGCAGACAAATGGATGCTTTAGCAAACAACGGCTTACTTTCGAGATTTGTGGGGATGCTCACCGATTCTCGTTCCTTCTTAAGTTATCCTAGACACGAATACTTCAGACGCTTACTCTGTGACAAAATTGGTCGCTGGGTCGAACAAGGGTTATTCCCAGAAGATTATGATGTGTTGGGTAGAATCGTTGAAGACATCGCTTATAACAACGCGAAGAAGTACTTCAACATGTAAAAAAAAATCGCTTTTCAGCGATGATTTCCGAAATCTTTAATTTCATGGTTTCGGGCAAAGGTTTTGACCATGGGTGTGGCACATACGGTGTTTCGTAATTCTCGAAATACGGTTTATCCCAATCCATATATCGTTCGGTCGATATCGGCATTGTAAATGTTGAATCGATAAAAATGGCTTTTCCTCCAGATCGCCAAGGTCGACTAAGAACGATGTTGTACTGTCCAAGTGATTGGAAGCGACAACCATTGAAAACCAGCCCGAACGATGATTTGGGATGTGTAGATGGGGCTGCGATATAGCCACTACCATTCGAAATGATCGTACAGTGATCGAAAAACGCATCACTACCACCAAAAATGAAATCAATGTTCCCAATGATGGTGGAATCAAAAATAAATTGTCTTAATGGACGATGGATAAGTTCCCCAGCTGATAATATATGATCGTAACGTAAAATCAAATCCGATGGCAATGGCCCAAAGAACACGGTATCTTGGGTGGATTTGAGCATACAATTTTGAATGAGTGTATCATCACCGTAAGAAGAAAGCGCTATCGCTTGACCGATTTTAGGTCCAGTACCACTCGTATTTTCGATGGTAAGGTTAGTTAGTGTCACGTGGTCAGCTAAAACCAAGACTGTTTGGGTTCTAAACGTATTCATGAGTAACCCATCCGCGTGAAACTTCAGCGCATGGTCATCAAATGAGATGATCGTATCATGAGATTCACCAATCAGTTTTATATGAGGGTGTCTCAACGTTAATTTTTGTTTGTAAAACCCATTGGATAGATGCACTTCGAGTTTGGTCTCGAGTGGATAACCATCCAAAATGGCTTGAATATCATCTTTAGGGGTCAGTTTAATGGTTTTCATAAAAACACCTCGCGTAAATCTATTATATAAAGGAGGTCTTACTTTGACAATAGCGAAATACCGTCTAATCGATTTGATTGTGCTTGGCGCAGTCGCTGTCCTTGTAGACCTTGTTGGATTTTTTGCCAGTCAAAAAGAATTGATTTTCTTATATGTGACATTATCCACACCCATCTTGATGATCATTTATTTCAGATGGGGTGCCTACGGTCTATATGTCAATGGTGTGATTGCTTTATTACACACTGTGCTTTATCGAAACTTTGACATATTACCGATGTTGGGATACATCGCATCGATTTTCACCTTAAGTAGTGCCATGGTTTGGTTCAAAATCACCAGTAAACCACACATTCGCAGTGAAGTCTTGTTGGTTACCTTATATTTTCTCACAGGATACTTAGCACTGTTTTTCACCCAAGTACTGATTCAATGGTGGTTATTCGAAACCATTGAGTGGGTCGTACTCATCACCAGACATGGATTCAATATCATCTTAGGGTGGGTCATTCTCATGATTGCACGTCACCAAGAAGATTTTATGGTCGATATGAAAGCATATCTACTGAAACAAATCAAGGAAAGACAAGAAGAGGAACGCATTTATGAAAGTTAACAACGACGTTAAAAACATGAGTTTAGATGAACTCAAACATGAACTCTTAATGGAGTCATTGGAGAAAAACAAGTGGCATCGCTACTGGATCTCCATCAAAAAAGACTGGCCATTATACGTCATGCTCATCCCCGTCATCTTATATTTCTTCATTTTCAGGTATATGCCGATTTATGGTATCTTGGCGGCATTTAAAAACCAAAACGACTTAACATTATCGGTTGGTCAAGCCCCATTTGCTGGATTTTACGCATTTAGGTCACTGATTGCTGGTGACTATGCGAGAGAGTTCTGGCAAGCATTCAGAAATACATTCGCGATTTCGATGTATGGTTTGATTTTTGGATTCCCAGTACCCATCATCCTCGCGCTTTTCTTCTCAGAAATCAAATCCGATTTCTACCGAAGCTTAACTCAAATTTTAACCTATTTACCTAAGTTCATCAGTACCGTCGTCATCACTTCTATCATTACCCTGATGTTGTTTGAAGGCAATGAGCCGCACCAAGCCCCAGGGGTGTTGACCTCGTTATTCCAAATGTTAGGATTAATTGGTGAAAATACCCGTATGTTGCATGAACCACAGTATTTTAGATCGATTTACATCATTTCAGGTATTTGGGAAGGGGCAGGTTATGGGTCGATTGTGTATTTCGCAGCGATCATGGCCATCAGCCCAACGAACTATGAAGCTGCTAGAATCGATGGTGCCAATAAATTGGCTCAAATCCGTTATGTCACCTTACCAGGGATGGCACCAACATTAACGATCATGCTCATCTTGCGTATCGGTGAAATATTATCGGTAGGCTATGAAAAAATCATCTTGTTATACAACGTACAAACGTATGAAACGGCCGATGTCATCTCAACCTTCGTAACCCGTATTGGTGGGTTGATGGGCGGACAATCGATTTCACTTAATACCGCCGCAGCCGCAGACTTATTCAACTCGATCATCGCGATGTTCTTGGTCTTAGGTGCGAACTTCATATCGAAACGTGTATCTGACACGTCATTATTCTAAGGAGAACCCCTATGCGAAGATTAGATATATCTGAAGTCATTTTCAAAATCATAGCGTATGTGCTGGTTACCCTATTCGCTATCGCAGCCTTATAC
>JAEZHT010000039.1 GCA_023436805.1 Bacillota bacterium | reverse complement strand
CGTGTGGGGAACGTAGAATGGTGAAAATTTCTTTTTCAGTTGGTAGTGGAATTGGACCATGTACCTTTGCACCTGTCTTTGTTACGCTTTCGATAATCTTCTTCGCGGATTGATCAATTAATCTGTGATCATATGCCTTTAAACGAATTTTGATAACTTCTTTTGCCATTTTAAAAATGTCTCCTTTCGCCTATAATCTTGTCATAGACTTGCTCCATGGAAAAACCCTTCACATAGACAACGGCTATCCGTGTGCCGACAACCTTCCATTTCACAGCCTTTTGCTTGTGCGTAAGCGTCTCTATTATATGATAAACAAAAAGAATATGCAACCCTTTTTGCACATTTTTTTTGAAAAAGTGTGGTTTAGGATTTCATATTCTTGTTTTTATGTTGTTTGATGATTTGTTTTGCTTCTTTTAAAAATGGCATTGGGATGCTGAAATTGTGGATGCCTTTATCCAACATCATCTTCAGTGCGAGTGGGCGACTGGCAATGTCACCACATACCGTACATGGGATTTGATGGTGTTTTGCGAACTGATCAATTTCTTCTATTGCTTTGATCATTTTTGTTGCATATGTCAATTCATCCATCGCTGTATGACGATCGATTTGAAATAAACTTTTGCCTAAGTCGTTTGAACCAATCGAGAAGAATGCAGCTTTTGTGAACTCCGATAAATGCATAAATGCTTCTTCGGTTTCAATCATTACACCCAACGGGGGTAATGGTCGACTGAATCCAAACTTGTGGTGTAGTTTTTCTAACAATTGTTCGATGGCTTCCAAATCAGATGCACGCTTGACCATTGGAATCATGATTTTTAGATTATCATACGTTTCATTGAGCACCAATAATGCCGATAATTGTTCGATAAATGGTTTTTCATAGGTTATAAAATAATCTGATACACCACGCTGAAGTGTGCCTAAGTTGAGTGGGTTTTTGTCATCACCGAAATCATATGTTCGAATGACCACCGGTTTAGGATGGAACTGTTTTAAGAATTTGCCATAAACCTCAACTTGTTTATCGATCGACGGGAAAGCATTATTTTGAAAATATAAGAACTCAGAACGGTATAATCCAATCCCGTCGGCTGATGTAACATAACGAGGGTCTACCAAGGTTTCTCCCGATACGTTTAAACACAAACGGTTAGGATGGTGCGAAATTTGTAAGTCTGTATCGATATCTTTGTTGGCGTTTAACCAGCCTTCAACTTCTTTATGTGAAGGGTTGATGATCAGTTTATTGTGATAACCATCGATAAAGACGGATTGATTGGGTTCAAAGCGTGCCTCTTTTGCAATCACCACAGGGATGTTTCGTTCTTTCGCTAAAATGATGCCATGAGATAGCGTACTCCCGGATTTGGCTATAACGCCTTGTACATAAGGTTCATACTCAAATAGATAAGACGGGTATAAGACATCGACCACCAGAATGATGGGTTCGATGATTTTCTTTTTAACTTTTTGTTCCAATGCAAAATACAGTCTTTCGCTTAAATCAGCCACATCGTGAATACGTTCTTTTAAGTAGTCATCTTCTACTTTGGATAAAGCATCCATGTAGTTTTGAATGGCGGATTTGAAAGCTTCTTTTGCACTGACGTGTTTTGTTCGGATTTTTTGTTTAACCTCATTTTCCAACAATTGATCCAGTAAAATCGCTTGTTGAAATCCAATGATTTCATCGGTTGACTGTTGGGTTTTTAGGTTTTCTAGTGCTTGAAATACGGCTTGTTTGGTATCAATAAAATGCTGTATTTCAATCGCAGAATCGGTGGGTTGAGCGTATGCTTCATTTGATTTTTCAATCAGATGGACTTTACCATACCCAATCCCTGGCGATAAAGCCGTTACTATCATGCAGTCATGCCTGCAATGATGAGGTAAGCGGCACCGAACATGCCCGCATCATTACCCAAAGTAGCGAGTTCAAACTGCATATTTCTGATGGCAGAAAATGCATATTTTGTATAGTGTTTTTTGATGGCGTCAATGAGGATTTGTCCAGCATTTGCAATCCCGCCACCAATTAAGAAAGCTTTAGGGTCGGTGGTTGCGGCCAGTGCTGCACACGTTTGACCTAAATATTCACCAGTTTTATCGACAACAGCGAGGGCAAGGGCATCGCCTTCTTTCGCCGCGTTAAATATTCTTTTTGGTGATAAAGTTTCATCATCTATCAAAGATGTTTTTAATTTCTTTTCAGACATCAGTTTGCGTGCTCTCGCATTGATACCTCTAATCGCAACTTCTGTTTCTAAACAGCCATATAACCCACAAGTACAGAGTTGTGGTTCATGGTGTTCGGCACGGATGTGGCCGATTTCACCGCCAGCGCCATGGGCACCATCGATGACCTTACCATTGGCGATGATCCCACCGCCGACACCGGTACCTAATGTGATGAAGATGATGTCCCCATCGATGTGCTTTTGCCAGTATTCACCAGCTGCTGCAACCGTGGCGTCGTTGCCCGCTTTTACTAAAACGGGTTTGCCATAAGCACGTATAAATTCATCGCTCACTTGGACGTTCTCCCACCCCAAGTTGACGCATTTAATCGCTACATTGTCAACGACAGGTCCAGGCAGTCCAAAACCAAAGCCTAAAATATCCGTATCGTTCAAAGATTTGAGTTCCACAAATTTTCGAATACTATCGGCCACGTCGGATAAAATATTGCCGCCGTGATTTCTCAAATCGGTTGGGATACTCCAAGATTCCAATAAGCTACCAATTTGGTTTAAAAAGCCAATTTTGACCGATGTTCCGCCGACATCCACGCCAAATACATATTTCATATGATCACCTTTTTTTCTTTGTTTTTATTCAAGATAATTATAACATGAAGGCCTAGTAAAGTCATTAAGTCAAAAAAAGAATGCCCTTTCACAGGCATTCTTATGTGTTTAATATTTGGATTTAAAATAATTGCTGATGTTTTCCAAGGATTTGACCAACGCCTCATCTTTTTCTAACTCCAAATCAGTCATGACCGATTCGATCATTTCATCGTGGAATCCATCATGGATTTGTAAGGTTTCAAGGGCGGCATCTGTGAGCTGTAATATAACTTTTCGTTTGTCGTCTTTGGCGCGATTTCTCGTTACATATTTCTTTCGAACCAAGACATCCACGGATGTGGTTAAAGTACCTAGCGTAATTCTAAGTCTCTTGGCAACATCACCCATCGTTTTGGTTGGTGAATTTTTGATGGCTTCTAGGACGTGTACTTCACTCATGGAGAGTTTAACGCCACGTTCTCTAAGCGTTTGTCCTTCGATCGATAATATGTGGTTGAATACTTCGACCAACAATTCATTAATTACATCTTTTGCACGGCTCATCAACTTACCTCACTATATAACCGACACCTAAAGTACCTGGGCCTGCATGGGCACCAACGACTGGTGTTAATGGCACCAATTCGACTTTAACATCGGAACGTTGTTCTAAAATTAGATTTTTAATGACTTCAGCATCCGATTTATTGTTGGTGTAAGCGATGAATATGTCTACGTTCTTGCCTTTGATGTCATCGACAAGGATTTCAAGTAGTCTTTCTCTTGCTTTTGAAGTAGTACGAATCTTTTCAAGTGGAACTAAAGTGCCATCTGGGAGAACATGTAATAAAGGTTTAATCTTCAATAATGTGCCCAAGAAGCCTGAAGTTGCCGATAAACGACCATTTTTAACAAGATACTTCAACGTATCTACCAATACATAAATCTTAATTTGTTCTCTGAGAACTTCCAATCTTTCAGCGATTTCTTTTGCAGATTTGCCTGCTTTGATCATGTCGATCGCTTCTAATACTAAGTAAACTTCACCTTGAGATACACTTCTAGAGTCTACCACATGGACATTGATCCCTTCTACCATCGATGCAGCAAGCACTGCGCCTTGGTAAGTACCTGACAATTTAGCTGAGATGGTGATGGCGACAACATCGGTGTAACCTTCTTTAACAAATTCTTCATACACTTCAGCAATCTTACCGGTAGGTGTTTGTGAAGTTGAAATGGCGATGTCTGGGTTATTGACGACGGTTGCGTAGAAATCATCTGCGGTGATGTCTACGAAATCTTCATACTCTTTACCACCTAAGTTCAATGTGGAATGAATCACTTTGACTGGATAGCTTAATTTTAGGTAATCTACACCAGAGTTACCACAAACCATAATACCAATTTTTGACATAAATTTCTCCTTATTGTTTTGATATTCAAACTACTTATGTCAATATCATAACATAACTGGCTTTGAAGTCAATACATATAGCTTATAAATAAGAAATTAGTCAATTTTGGTAAACAATTGGTGAAAATTGCCATATAAATTATAACAAAAATTGCTGAAATTGTATCCAAAAAACACGATTTTCTATAATTATTACCCTTATAAAAATAAAAAAACCATCGAAATGGTATTTATATAAACAGCGATGCTGATGTGTGTTAAGTGGTGGCTCCGGGCGGAGTTGAACCGCCGACACACGGATTTTCAGTCCGTTGCTCTACCTACTGAGCTACAGAGCCAAGCCAAATAATGGCGGTCCGGACGGGAATTGAACCCGCGATCTCCAGTGTGACAGACTGGCATGTTAACCACTACACCACCGGACCATTTGGTTGCGGGAGAAGGATTTGAACCAACGACCTCCGGGTTATGAGCCCGACGAGCTACCAGACTGCTCTATCCCGCGATATTTAATAATGGCGGAGAAAGAGGGATTCGAACCCCCGCGCCTTTTACAGCCTGTCGGTTTTCAAGACCGATCCCTTCAGCCGGACTTGGGTATTTCTCCTTGCCAATTATTGATTGGATTAAATTTTCAAAACAGGGTTTGGTGGACCCGGTAGGACTCGAACCTACGACCAACCGGTTATGAGCCGGTGGCTCTAACCAACTGAGCTACGGGTCCAAATTGGTAGCGGCGGGGGGACTTGAACCCTCGACCTTACGGGTATGAGCCGTACGCTCTAAACCAGCTGAGCTACACCGCCATGTCCTGTGTTGGGTAAACCAAAGATAATGATGTTACTATATACGAAAAGTGTATTTCTACACTCTAATAATTAAAATGGTGGAGCTTAACGGGATCGAACCGTCGACCTCCTGCGTGCAAATCAGGCGCTCTCCCAGCTGAGCTAAAGCCCCACTTTAATAAAATTGAGTTGGTACCTAGAGTCGGACTTGAACCGACACGGACTCATCGTCCATGGGATTTTAAGTCCCACGTGTCTACCTATTTCACCATCCAGGCATTTTTGTTGGTAAACTTAAGAATGGTGTCCCGTAGAAGGCTCGAACTTCTGACCCCTTGATTAAAAGTCAAGTGCTCTACCGACTGAGCTAACGGGACAACTTTGCAAATGGTGCCGAAAACAGGACTTGAACCCGCAACCCCCTGATTACAAGTCAGGTGCTCTACCAGTTGAGCTATTTCGGCTTAGTTCACTTGCATAGATTTCAAGTAAGTAAGTTTATGGTGGGGGATGACGGGCTCGAACCGCCGACCCTCTGCTTGTAAGGCAGATGCTCTCCCAACTGAGCTAATCCCCCTATTGGGGTTGAGAATTGCCTGGCAACGACCTATCTTCGCACATTGTACTATTTTCGGCGCTGAAGTGCTTAACTTCTGTGTTCGGGATGGGAACAGGTGTGTCCACTTCGCCATCGTCACCAGACATCTCTCAAAACTAGA